>JASFGJ010000213.1:0-7155 GCA_050123815.1 Desulfobacteraceae bacterium | reverse complement strand
CGGTCTTCTGGCTTTTTCCGCCCCTGGAGCCAAATGGGTGGCCTATCTGGTAGAGCGCAAAAAGCATACATTTACTATCGGGGGGGCCGCCTTCTGCGGAATGGTCGGATCGCCATTGCTGCTTATCCTTCTGCAGTCTTTTCCCTTGCGCTGGGGTGCTCCGGAGCTGCCGGTGTTGCCGATCATTGCAGCGATGGCTATCGCTTATGCCTTTGGCGAAGGCAGCGGCCGGCTGGCCTGTCTCAGTTTCGGGTGCTGCTATGGCAAACCGATCGACACGTTGCCGCAGTTTTTACAACGCATCGCCGCTCCGTTTACCATTGTCTTTCACGGTGAGACCAAAAAAATCGCCTATGCCGACAATTTGAACGGTTGCCGGGTTCTGGCGGTGCAGGTGATCACCGCAGTGCTTTATACTTCCATCGGTCTTTTGGGGGCGTATCTTTATCTACTGGGTCATTATCGAAGCGCATATTTGGTTTGCATTCTGGTTACACAAATCTGGCGTATTCTTTCGGAATTCATCCGGGCGGATTACAGGGGCGGCGGCCGGATCAGCGCATACCAGTACCTTGCAGCAATAGCGGTATTGGCGGCTGTAATTTACAGTCTCATATTACCGGATTGCTCCCTTAAGACCGACGTGGTCCGCGGCCTGACAATTTTATGGCATCCGATGGTCATCATTGTTACACAAGCGCTGTGGGCGACCATTTTTCTATACATGGGTAGAAGTAAAATTACTGCATCCCACATCTCCTTTTTTGTTCATTCAGATCGAATCTAATGACCTGGAGCAACTATGAACAAATGCAAAAATTATGTGGTCGATACCAACGTGTTGCTGGACGACCCCAAGGCGTTATTCAAACTCAGAAACGGCAACGAAAATAAGATCTTCATTCCATTTCACGTTCTGCTGGAACTGGATAAATTCAAAAAAGATCCCAGGCTTGGTCATATTGTAGCCAAAGTCATTCACTACCTAAGTGAACACCGCCATGATTTTCATATTTTGCAAACCGGAAATGTCGCGCCGTCGTTCAGGCGGCAGGTTGACGGACATATCCTGTCCGAAATCCAAGCCAGCGGTTTAACCAAACCCATCCTGGTCACCAATGATAAAATTCTTCAGCTTCAGGCGTCTCTACAGGGTATCCTCAGTGAAAACTACAAGGATTCGGTGCCGTTTAAGTCAGAGGCGGAGTATGTCACCGGCTTTGTCGATGAGCGGCAGGACGCGTTTGCCAACTGCTTTATGTGGAACGACAATGGCAAGCCTGTTTTTTTCAGCAACAGCGGTCAAAAGGTTGTGGACTACCAGCACAAGATATGGAACATCACGCCGCGCAGCGTTTACCAGAATCTGGCTTTGGAACTGATGGGTGACGACTCCATCAAAATCGTCTCCATGCAGAGCGAGGCCGGTTATGGCAAGAGCTTTATTGCCCTTGCCGCAGCGCTCTATCTCGTGCTGGAGAAAAAACGCTATGAAAAAGTCTACGTGGTTAAACCGATGATCGAAATTGGGCAGAAGATGGGCTACCTGCCCGGCAGCGTCGAAGACAAGATGGGACCTTACAGCCGTTCCATTCTTGACCTGCTGCTCAAGCTGCACAAGCTGCGTCCGGCCAATCGAATATTTATCGATCCCAAACAGAATCCGCCCCAACTCAATCCGATACGCTTTGAAATGTTGCCGTTAACCTATATTCGCGGTATGAACATTGAAAATGCCGTCGTCATCATCGACGAAATTCAAAACATGTCCCGCAGCGAGTGCCGGGCGCTGCTTTCGCGTATGGGCGAACGTGTCAAATGTTGCTGCCTTGGCGATACGCGTCAGGTGGATCATCCCTATCTTAACGCCGAAAACAACGGCCTGAACTGGATCGTCAATAAATTCAAAGGCCATCGGATCTATGCTCATTTGGTGCTCAAAGGGGAGAAATCGCGGGGGCCGATTACGGATTTGGTGATCAAGTCGGGGCTGTGATTTAAATTACCGCATGATACAAATCAATTGTTAACGTTTTGTGAATAAATTTGACGAGCCATAGGTGTTGACACATATCAACCTTCTTGGCATAGTTAGGTAAATGCCGGAATCTATTCAATACTTGATATATTCCCCTTGGATAGTACAGATACAACACATTGTCGCATTCGATGGGCGCCGATGGCCGAACAGCCACATGGTCGCCAGCAGAAGATTCTATTCCAGCACTGCCTTTCGAACACTCGCTACCTCGTAACATGACCTGTCCCGGCCGGCCGCACAGGCCTGAAAGCCCCTTTTTTCTTCATGCTTGAGGCGTGCAGAAAAAGGCGGGTGTTCTGCCATTTGTCCCTTCTCCTTGCTTTTTGGAACATAACCGCATGCGGAGCGATAGATGATGAATCATCCCGCGCACCGGATTCTTTTTGTCGACGATGAGCAACATATCCTTAACGCATTAAAGCGATGCCTGCACAAGGAGCCCTATCAATGCGTGTTTACCGATAGCGGTGCCGGAGCCATGGCAATGCTTGCACAGCAGCCGTTCAGCATCGTAGTCAGCGATATGCGCATGCCGAAGATGACCGGCGTGGAGCTGTTGAAGCAGGTGGCTTCGCAATATCCCCAGACCATGCGCCTGGTGCTCTCTGCTTGGGCGGATTCGAGTGAGATCCTGGATGCCGTCAATGAGGGGCATATCTACCGATACATTATCAAACCCTGGGATGATCGGGCGCTCAGGCTGGTCCTGCGGCAGGCTGTTGAAGTAAAAGAACTGCAGATAATGAATCAGGAATTAATGGAGAGGCTCCAGCGGTACGGCCGGGAATTGGAGCAGCGGGTGGAGCAGCGGACAGCTGAATTGCTGAAAATTCAAAATATTGCCGAGATCGGGAAATACGCCTCCCAGATTGTTCACAATCTTAACAACCCGTTGCATGCCATCGGCGGGGTCATTGATTTGCTGGGCCGGAATATCAAAAAGCAGCGGTCGATGCAGCCCGAGGAGATGACGCAGTACCTGGATATCGCCAAGCGTGGCGTTAAAGATCTAAAGTCGATTATCTCCGGTATCCTGCTGCATGTCAGAGATCAAACCCGTTTCGAGGTCGGCAGGGTGGACATCAATGCCTTAATAGAGCAAGAGCTCAAATTTTTTCAGCTGGATGACGGTTTTAAAGATCATATCGAGCCGGTGTTGTCCCTGGATGCCGATTTACCCGGAATTTCGGGTCAACCGGTCCAGATCAAACAGATTCTCGACAACCTGATTAAAAACGCCTGGGATGCGATGGTCAATGCAGAGGCGAAACGATTGATGATTAGCACCAAATCGGATGAAAGCCAGGTGGTCATTGAAGTGCGCGATACCGGAGAGGGAATTGCGTCTGAGAATCTGGATCGGATATTCAATCCCGAGTATACTACCAAACCGGTTGGCCAAGGGACAGGTCTGGGGCTGGCCGGAGTTAAAACCATGGTCGAATCCTATGCCGGAACCATTGAGGTAGAATCGTGTCCCGGCCGAGGAACGGCCTTTACTGTAAAACTGCCGGTTTCGGATGCTATATCGTAAATAGGGATGATGAGCATGGCGGAGGATATCGCAGAATACAAGCAGCGGGAAGATCCGTTCAGCAAAAGCACCGATCTGACGCATAACAAGCCGCTGGAACGTCATTTGATCCACGCCGAGAAGATGTCGGCCCTGGGTCTGTTGATGCCCGGCATCATCCACGAGATCAACAATGCAAATACTTTCGTCACGTTTAACCTGCCCATCCTCAGGGCTTATATCGAAAGAGTGATCTTGGCTCTCGATACTGTGATCGACCCGAAGGACCGGCGCGACTGGCTTGGTATGGACTATGGCAGCTTTCGAGATGAGCTGTTCGACCTTCTGGACAACCTGTCTCACGGCGCTGAACGTATCGTAAGAATCGCAAGCAATTTAAAGGATGTCATTAATCCACACGCTGAGGGCCACATGCCCAGGCGGGCGGATCTGCGGGACGTCATCGGCAAGGCCGTTACCCTTTGCCGGTACGAGGTCGACAAGCATACAAGCGTGTTTGAGGTTGAATCCCCGGACGAAACGGTCTGGTTGCAGGTTGCGCCCGAGGCTTTGGAGCAGGTGTTGATCAATGTGCTGATCAATGCCGCTCAGGCCGCCGACAAATCGGATGCATGGGTTAAACTGCAAACGCGCATCCCGGACAATCCGGATGAAATGGCTGTGATTGAAATCAGTGACAATGGTTCGGGTATTGAACCGTCGCATCAGGATCGAATTTTCGATCCGTTTTTTTCGACGAAGGCTCCGGGCGTCGGTACCGGTCTTGGGCTGTCCGTCAGCCTTAATCTGGTCCGGCAAATGGGCGGGCGAATGGAGGTCCGAAGCGTACCGGGAAAAGGGGCGACCATTGCGATTTACCTGCCGCTGAGCTCTCCGGGTGAATGGGCTGCGGGATCGAACGGCATTGGAAACCGGGAAGAGGGCCGGCAGCGGTCTTAACCTTAACGCTGCATGAAAAAATATGGCGAAATGTTCAATTGGATAATGAGGCGTTCCTATGGATCATTGTATTATTGTTGTGGATGACGAGGTCGATTTTCTGCAAAGCGTTCGTCGGGGGTTGCTTGCGGCTGGATTCAAGAATGTCATCACGCAGAGCGATCCCTTTGAGGCGCTGGCTGCGATCGAGCAGGAGCGCCGCTTTGATCTGGCCTTGCTCGATATCACTATGCCCGGCATGGATGGCATCGAGCTGTTGACCCGGGCCAAGCAGGCCGTTCCGGATCTGGAAGCTATTATGGTGACCGCCCGCAACGAGGCGAGTCATGCCGTTGAGTCGCTGCAGCTGGGCGCCTACGATTATTTGGTCAAGCCGGTGACCTGGGAAGATCTGGTGGTGTCGATCAATCGCGCTCTGGAGCACAAGCGGCTGCTCCAGATTATCGCACTGGATAAAGAGGGCGCATCATCGGAACTTCACAACAAAGAGGCGTTTGCCGCCATCATCACCCACGATCCCAAAATAGAGCGGATCTTGCGCGAAGCGGAATTGCATGCGGCCAGCGATGTTCCCATGCTGATCACCGGCGAGAGCGGGACCGGCAAAGGAGAACTGGCAATGGCGATTCACAAGGCCAGCGCCCGTGCATCCGGCCCATTTACGCCGATTAACATGGCTTCTCTGCCCAGTGAGCTGTTCGAAGCCGAGTTCTACGGTCATACCGCAGGCGCCTTCACCGGTGCGACCCGAGACCGCAAAGGTTACATCGAACAGACCGACAGCGGTACGCTGTTCCTGGATGAAATCGGCACGCTGCCGCTGGAATTGCAGGGCAAACTGCTGCGCGTGCTTCAAGAGGGGGAATTTATGAAGCTGGGGTCGAGCCGCCATAAAACCGTGGATCTGCGTATCGTGACGGCAACCAACGCCAAGCTCGATGATCTGCTTCAGCAGGGGCATTTTCGAAAAGATCTTTATTACAGGCTCAAGGGGGCCTGGCTCCATTTGCCGCCGTTGCATCAGCGACTGGAAGACATCCCCCTGCTTGCCGATCATTTTTTAACGCAGTGCACACCATCGGGCGAGCGGCTGTCCATCACTTCAGAGGCCATGGAGCTGTTGATGCACTACCCGTTTCCAGGCAATATCCGGGAGCTGCGATCCATCATTCAAACCGCCGTAAATCTGTCGCAGGGCGCACCCATTGCGCCGGCTTATCTGCCCGAGGAAGTAAAGCAACATGCACACCGACCGCTCAAGGGGCGCGAAGCCAGCTATGGCAACGTCGTGCCTCTGGCTCAATGGGAGCAAGATTATATCCTGAAAATTTACGAGCGTTCCGGCCGCAACAAAACCCTGACGGCGAAACTGCTGGGTATCGGTGTCAATACGCTGCGGCGAAAGCTCGACGGCTATGGTGGAGCATGATATAGATATTAAGATGATGACATTAACTTAACATCTATCAGTCCGATGGGGAGGTGATGGAATTGGTGATAGTCGCGCCTTCCCTTTGATGGCCGGCTGCCGAGTCCTTATTGCTGGCAGATTCTGCAGCGCCGGCCTGGTTTGCAGGCAAAGTCAACGCGAAGGTGGTGCCGTCAGAGCCCGTCTTTGTAACTTCTATCCGGCCACCGTGCTTTTGAATGATACCGTAGCTGATGGACAAACCCAGCCCGGTCCCTTTGCCCACCTCCTTGGTGGTGAAAAAGGGATCGAAGATGGCCTCCAGGTTTTTCGCCGGAATCCCGTCCCCGTTATCGCTGACCATCACCTCGACCCTTGCCGGATTGATCATGTTCCGGGTTGTAATGGCGATCCGGCGGTTGCTCCGCCGACGTTGGAAACCCGTCGGTGAAACGCTTAAGGCGTCACGGGCATTGGAGAGCAGGTTCAGAAAAACCTGCTCGAGCTGGTGTGCATCTCCTTGAATAAAGGCGCCTGCCGAATCAAGCTGTTTGGTGACATGGATGCCTCTCAATCGCAACTGCTCGCCGATCATTAGAAAGGCGTCTTCGATTACGCGATGGAGATCCACTGTCTGAAAGCCGGACGAAGACTCGCGGGAAAAGGCGCGCAGATGGTTGATGATGATGATCATGCGCTTGGTGTTGCGATCGATGGTTTCCAAAAGTTCAGCCAGCTCCATTTCTTCCAATCGCTGATGTTTCATCTGGCGATGGATCAACTGCGAATAGCCTCGAATCACCATAAGGGGCTGGTTCAGTTCATGGGCCACCCCGGCAGCCAGTTCTCCGATGGATGCCAGTTTACCCGATTGTACCAGTTGGCTTTGCGCAATCTTGAGTTCCTCATAGGCCTGTCTGGTGCGTTTTTCAGAGGCTTTGAAACGGCTTTGGTTAACGTGCATGGCCAATTGCGCCCGGTGGCGGCCGGTTTCAAAAAAAAAGGCCATAACCGCCACAAGCGCATGCGAAACAACAAAGCGCAGCTTGAATGGCGCGCTGAAATCGCCATTTAGCAAAACGACGCCCGGGCCGTATAACAGCAGGAGTTGCAGGATCCAGTAGCATGCGGCCCAAAGCGCCCCTTCCCGCGGCCCCATGCAGAAAAAGACCACCAGCGGAAAGGTGTAGCTCCACAGCGTCATTCCGTAATGTTCATCACTGATAATAATGT
>JASFGJ010000212.1:0-7183 GCA_050123815.1 Desulfobacteraceae bacterium | reverse complement strand
GGTGGGGATTGTTAAACGGCGTCACCCGCAGCACCGACCATCCGTTATCCGGATTGTGGTAGGTGACCCGGTCCACGATACCGCGGACGGTTTCTGTGATCACACCAGTTTTCATGAATGTACAGCTACAATTTCCCGGTTAAGATTTGTTGTTTTTTCTAAAAAGCCGGCTGATTTGGTAAAATAGTTGAAAACATGGGGGGTGGTCAATAAATGATCCTTGCTGGAACAGTGCTGTTTGCATGTTTTGCTTAAAACACTGTTTTGGAGGGCGAAATTGCACGTCTAAACGAATTTTAAGACCCGCTCTCGTAAATAATTAGTGTGATATTGGTGCGTTGACTTGGTCCGACCCGAAAGAACGGACGAAAGAACGAAATGGATGGGCACAAGTTAATCCACCCAATTCTGTACTTTCAACCCAGGTACGCGATTAAACTCTCGTACATTGTTGGAAACAAGTGTAATGGCCGCCGCTTTTGCGTGAGCAGCAATCCACAAATCGTTGTTACCTATTGGCTTTCCTTCGGACTCAAGTGATGCTCTGATAACCCCATATTCATTACCGGCTTTCTCAGGTATTGGCAAAACAGGAATAAAAGACTTAAACTCCTCGAGTAAATGCAACACCTTGCCGCGTTGCTTACTTTTCTCGGCACCATACAGCAGTTCTCCCCATGTGATAACAGATATTGCGGCATCACCAGGTTCAAGCTTTTGAAAACGAGCTAACACTTTCTCAGGTCTTTGGCGATGAATGTAGATACAAATATTGGTATCCAACAGGTAACGGGCAGTCATCACAATCCCTCACGATGCTGTGGCGGTATATCCTTACGTCCCTCGGCGAGGAAATCATCGGGCAGCTCAGTCAACAACTCAAATGCACGAGCTAATCCTTTGGATGGTTCTCGAAGCACGATTTCGTCTCCGCGACGGAAAATCTCCAGAACCTTACTGTTTACTGAAAATTCTTTTGGCAACCTGACAGCCTGACTATTTCCTGATTTAAAAACTCGGGTTGTTGTCAAAACAACCTCCTTTCCTTGGTCAAGAAATCATTTTCTCTCAAAATCATGAACAATATCCCCACCATTGTATATACGATATCGTATATACATCAATCCTGATTTTGTCAAACATGGCTTTTTTAAAAGAACGGGGTCACACCTTGATTGAATGAGAACAAATATTGAACGACCATTTCAGCTATAATCAGAGGCCCTGGACATACCTCACCGCGATCCAGATCCATATCGCGCTCAAAACCATATTTGCCAGAAACTGATGCCTGTCGACAAAGGGTTGGATTTTGGTATTGTGGGTCAATTTAGCGAAACTCCACAAAATGCCGGCAGAAGGCAGCAGCAGCAGCGTACAGAAAAGGATCAGCAGCATCATGGTTGGAAACAATGAGATCTGATTTTTTATGCTGTACACCAGGGTTATGGTGTGGGCATTGCCCAGGGATAGTATATCGAGAACCGATAGTACGACGGCCCACAGAACTACGACCCACACAACATATCTTCGGCTGGGAATTTTCTTTATTTTTTGTTTTTTGGCTTTGCCTTTTCTTTTCTTCCCAAGCCGCCATAGCGAGCGGAAAAGGAAGCGCAAAGCAATTAGGACCATGTATATGAGTATTAGAAACGTGAGCACGCCACTGACGTCATGAAGATGGGTAAGTTTGGCGATATCCCCTTTGGGGAGCAACCAAAACGCTATTGTGACGACTGTAGTTGTGACCATATATATTGTGCCGTAACGCATAATGGACAGACCGGTGCGCCCTGCGCTGGATAGGTAATAAAGGGCCAGCGACAACGCGGCTACTGCCAATGGATTCAACCCTTTGAAAAAACCAGCTTGGGCAGCGCCATACCATGAAATTGAATTGCGGCGTTCCCGGATGAAACTCTCCGCCGCTGCCAACTCCTCGGAGGAAACGGTCAGAGGGCTTTTTCCTGTATTGTCTATTGCCGAAAAGCTGATCAGTTGCTCCAGAGAGGAGATCGTAATATCCCGGTCTATCAGATAACCTCCAGCCATAAAGACCGCGGGCGCTATGGCGTATTGGGAATCTTCGGTCATGAATTTTCGACTCAGGGCTTCGTTGTAAGCAAGCCCCTGGCGCGTCAGGATGTCATACCGATGTACGTGAAGGTTTCGATGCTGAAATTTAAGCACCTGGATGATTTTTTCCACCGCAAAGCATCTCCGACACCCCGCGGTTTCAAACAGGACAATCTCTACCGGCGAATCGATTTGACCCGCATACTCTGTGAAAGCGTCTGTAAAGGTTGCCATAATGGGCTTTGCGGGCGGCTGGTCTTGAATGGATGTAAACGACAGTTGGGCTTCGCCGGGAGATTGCTCTTGACCACCCCAGCGTGTGAGAAGGCTTTCGACCATATATTCACTGCTGCTTTCACCGTCCGCGGTTTGCAGCAAGGGCAGTAGCACCTTGAATGTCTCGCCCAGATTGTGGCTGTGGGAGCTGAAAAATTCACCCAGCAGCTCTGCCACACGGTACGGGTTGCCCGACAACCTGGCGGTGGCCTTGACTTGACCAAGATCAAGCGGAATTTTGTAGGAAAGCAGGCAGAGCATGCATCGAAATCTAATCAGCGGATCCGGGTCATTTGCAATCAACGACTTTAGTCTATCAATGACAGCAGGGCTGATCGTTCTTCCACGCACATATTCGTATACCTTGGCGATATCGTATGCTTGGGAAGTTGCTTTTTCGAAGTCTATTTGCAGCCCATTGTAACCGGAAAAATATTCTTCTTCTGAAAAATAGAGAGTCACTCTCGTTTTGTCGAAATCATTGTTGTGCAAGACAGCCGGGATAAGTTCACGCACGTACCTCGACGGATCGGCAAGCACCGTTTCCGTATACTTTTCAAGTTCCGCTTCGCTTTGGGTGACTAATGCGAGCCAGGCGGCGCGCCGGATTAACGGATTGTCGGCCTCGGCCAGCGCGATAACCGAAGGTTGCTCGTCTTCAGATACGCCGGTGAGCGAATAAACGGTCAACGCCAGGATCAATCGATCCGGTGGAAATGCGCCGGGCGCAGACAAAATCTTTTGGGCAAAGGGCCTGAGTGCCCGGGGATCTTCCGAGCATAGCCTGTGAAGGCCTTCAGACCACATCATCGATGGTGTCAGACGCACCGCCGGCTGCATGAGATAGTCCCTCAAGGGATCGGCAAACAATTTGCGCCCTTCCTCATCGTAGAGCTGATTCAGCGCGGTTTGCCATACATCGGTATAGTCGTCGTCCAGGGCCCGCCTGAACAGCGGGATCGCCTCATGGCCATACAGCCGCAGTGATCCGGCTACAATTGTGCGCACGGAAGCGGTCAACTCCGGCCATGTTTCCGACGCTTTTTTAAAAGCGTCTGCATGTCCGTATTGATAAAGCAATTGCATGGCATCCGCACGCACCAACTCGGAGGCGGAAGGATCGTCCATGAGGTCGGCTGCCGCCAGCAAGACATCCGCGTGGGTGTTACGCGATCGCCGCGGGCGACCCTTTTCAGGTGAGCGGTTGCTTTTCAGCGTCTCTCGAACGCTTTTGATCTCATCCGAATCCAGGTCGAATTCCTGGAGAACGGTCAGCTGCTTTTCAGCTTTTCCGCTCTGCAGGGCCGAGATCAGCTGGGCGTTGTCGGATGCCTGCCTCTTTTCCGAACCCGCGATGATGCGCAGGGCCGAGCCGGCGATGTCCGGATTTTCCGATTTTGCGGCTTGCCGGACCAGCTTCCGGCCGCTGCCGTTGATCTCTTTGATGTTGTCCAGCACAAACAGCAAGTCATCGGGCTCGGGGCCGAAAAGTTGGTCGATGTAAGACGACGGCACGGATTTGCCCATGGCAATAAGGACGCTCACGACGATGCCGCGCATGTCCGGATGTCGGTCATAGGCCTTTTTCAGTGGGCCTTCGGCCCCATCGATTTCCAAGTGCCCCAGCGCCGCGGCGGCCGTATGCCTGACAAATTCGTCGGGATCTTCCAGGCATTGACAGAGCGCTTTGGCGACACGATCCGACACCCGCATCTCTTTTCCGCGAAGCTGGTCAAAGAGGCCGGACTCACGACCGCCCTTTTTCTTGATGCCTTCAATGGCCGCCACCCTTACCCGCCAGCGCGGATCCTTCAGCAGGGGCAGCAATTGGGCCCCTATCGATCCGACGGATAATTTGACAGCACCTTCTACGGCGGCGATCACCAGGTCCTCATTTTCATGGGTGAAATAGGACTGAAGAATTTTTTGACTCTCGGTGGTTTTGGTGTCGCCCAGGTACTTCAGGACGGAAAAGCTTACATCCGGATCCTTCTCTCGCTGGAGCAGCTTTTTGACCGGCGCCACGGCCAGGGGGCCGGCTGCTTTGAAAAGGATCTCCACGGCCGTCTCGCGCGCCAGCGGATCTTCATGGGTCAGCAGGTCGACCAGAATCGCCGATGGCCCGATGCCGCAATCGGCCAACTGACGGATGGTGCGAATCTGTACATCAGGGTTTCCCCAAACGATCCGGTGGGCAATGGCCTGCGGATCCAAACCATCGGCCGCCGGGATAACCAGGGCGTATTGCACTTCCTTGATGCGGCGCAGGGCATTGGTGTCCAGGGCCGGGTGGGCTTGAAAATAGTCTACGATTAAGCGGGCGGTGTGCTGCCCCCCGCGTTGGAGGACCTGCAGGGCACGGCGTGACCGTTGGGGGTCGTCGCCGATCAGATCCTGAATATGGCGGTCAAATTTCTCCTGGGTCAGCACGGCCGGCCGGGTTGACGGCCCCTGCCCGGAATCTGCCCATCTCTGCCAACGCTTGAGCAGATCCTGCTGTCCGGCGGATGTGGGGTCGGCCCAGGGGTCGGATCCCGCGATCGTGTCGTTGACCTGCTCAAGAAGATCCAGAGCGCCAAGACGCACGGCCAATTGCCCGTCGCCGAGCAAGCCTGTCACTATTTTGATATCGTGCGGAGACAAACGGTGGGAGAGGATCAGTATCCGCTTTCGAATATCACTGTTTTCCATGGAGGATAATGCTTTGCGCCATTGATCCGCGGACGCCCGACCAGTGGTCAGGGCGGAAATCAAGCGATCGATTTCCAGAGTGGACCAATGCCCTACGACCAGGCTCTCAAGATATTTTTTCAGGGCCTTTGCCGTGACATAGCCTTGCTTATGCCCCTGAATGCGACCGGCCGGGGCGATGACATAAAAGGCGGGAAGTTTCTTGATTTTAAACAATGCAACCAGTTCCGGGCGTTTGGACAAATCGATTTTTACGCGTTCGAACTTCCTGATCACGGGCTGCAATGCAGCGTCTTTCAGTGTAAAGTGCCTGATTTGATCGCATGACGTACAGTCGGGTGCCGTGAAGAACACCAGTATCGGTCTCATGCTGGCCTGGGCGCGCCCGATGGCTTCATCCAGATCCGCTCCCCAGACGGCGGGATCACCATGCTGCCGAACCCGGGGTGATGGCTCAACGCTTCCTGCGGCCAGCGGCGGCAATACCACTGCCAGGCAAAGCAGAAACACCAGGACCCGCAAGCTTCCTGGATAAACGTTTTCAGTGCAGGACCGCATAAACGAGAATGTTCGTGTTGACATCGATGGCATTGAGTATTTCATTCCCCCCGCAGCAGCAACAGCCCTCGGCATGGGCCGTATCGTTGAGTCCATGGTGCGAGTAAATGACCGCAATTTTACCGTTGATCTCCAGCCCCACCAGTTTCGGGGCGCTCGACACTTTCTTGAGCTTCAGTTTTTTGATTGCGTTGACCGTTGAAAACACCGGGTGATCCATGGGCAGATCCTTAAAGCACTCCTTGCCGAAGATGCGTTTCATCTCCCGCTTGAAGGCGTGATCAAATTTTTTGCTGGAGCAGCCGGCGGACGCCAGTAAAAAGCCGCCGTTGGTGACGTACTTTTCGAGATTTTCGCGCTCCTGCTGCGTGAAATGAAAATTGGCTTCGCCGGTGATCACGGCAAACGGATACTGAAACAGGGCATCGCCGGCCAGTTTGATGCTTTTAAACCGCCTTTCGGTTCGAATGGTGGTGTTTTTCTGAACGGCGCTTAAAAATTCCGGGCTGAAGCAGCGCGAGGTGTGCGTGCCGCCGTAAATCAAGTTGGCGCACTGAATCACCCCCTCTTTCGCCTGGACCGATACGGCCGAAGAGCAAAGGATCACGCCGACAATGAGCAGGTACCTCATGGTTGTTCTCCGCTGTAAAAGGATTTAACGGCCTTCCGGTAACGGGCCGGAACAGCCTCCATGGAAAAACCCGCGCCGCCGGCCTTATCTTTTTCGGAATCCCGGATGGCTTCATGATAGGAGACCTCCCGAGCGACGCGCCGGCCCGCTCCCGACCCATGGCGATTCGCATTGGTTGCCGTGGCTTCCGAAGAGAAGGGATTTTTTCTTTCAGGCCCATAAACCGGCACGTTGAAGGCAGAATAGCCGTTCAAATAGGATCCCTCCCAGGCGCCGGCAATGCCCACGCCGGCCGCACCGGTGCCGTTACCCCAGCCGACCCCCCAGCGGTACTGGGCCATGAGACTTGCAAGCATCTGGGACATGGTCCGGGACAGCGGATCAGGCACTCTGAAGCCGATATCGCCCGAGCAAATCCGGGAAAAGCATCTTGACCTGCACGCGCCAAGGACTTGCGCCATTTTCTCCAGCGCTTCGCCGGCATAATTCCAGGCTTGACGGGGTTGCTCATTCAGACAGGCGCTTTCACTCGATTGCATGGTCGCCGGTATCTGAAGCGCGCGCAGCCTTTGGGCAAATTCCAGCGATGATTCCCGCAAGACTTCATAACCGGAAGGCAGCCGTTTGGCGTGGTATTCCAATTTTTCCTCCAATTGTTTCAGATCGCTGCGAATGGATGCCTGGCTTTCCGCAAGGGGCTTGGGTGTGAAACCTTTGCGATCCACTGACACATACTTTCCCAATCGGCTGACATGGATCTTCTGACGGTCCAGAAGACTGCGGTACCATGCCCCCATGGCCATGACCCGGCTGACGGCGGCCACCTCGGCGGCATCTTTTTGAAGCGACTGGCTTCGTACTTCCATCCCTTTTAATTGGCTGACAGCATTGGCCGCCGCCCGCAGCCGCTCTTTTGGGTCTGAAGAGCCCCACCCCTGATAATCGAAGGCC
>JASFGJ010000211.1:0-7213 GCA_050123815.1 Desulfobacteraceae bacterium | reverse complement strand
CGCCAACAGTGGCAGATTTTCGTTTTCGGGCGCACTGCGGGCATGCTGATCCATTTGAGCGGCTCCGTCGAGAAATTGCTCGTACCGTTCATACCCGAAGCACAGGCTCAAGGGGACGCCGCCAACTGCAGAGGTGACGCTATAGCGTCCGCCGATGTAGTCAAACATGTGAAATGTCCCCAAAACCGGTGTCGCAGGATCGTCTCCGGGGCTTCCTTTTGCGGTTACGGTGACGATGTGACGCGATGGGTCGAGGCCTTTATCGCGCATGAATTGCTCTGCTTGCCGTAGATTGGCCATGGTTTCGGCGGTTGTGTAGCTTTTCGAGATCACGACCCAAAGCGTGGTTTCCGGATCGATGTTCGTGGCAATATCGCCGAAATTGTGAATATCGACGTTGGAGAGGTAGTGCAGCCGCATCCGTGGTTCCGATCCGCTGGACAGGGCGGTGGCCACGAATTCGGTGCCGAGATACGAACCGCCGATGCCCACAACGACGACATCGCGAAAGGGCTTGTCGGTGGATCCTGTAATGGAACCACCATGGATTTGGGTGCTGAATTTTTGGATGGCTTTACGGACCTCTGCCAGTTCCGGCGCGACATCGCGGCCATCCAACAAAATGGGCTCTGTACGTTGTGACCGGGCCGCCGTATGCAGGACAGCCCGCTGCTCGGTGACATTGATTTTTTCTGCCCGACACATCTGTTCAAAGCGCTTCAGCAGATCAAGTTCTTTGGCTGCAGTCACCAGGAGTTCCAGGGTATGCGGATCCAGCCGCTGGCGGGAGTAATCAAAATAGAGGCCCGCCCCAATCTTTGAAAATGAGTCCAGGCGGTTCGGCTCGTCAATGAGACGGCGCAGATGTTTATCCGGCTGCCGCATTGCATCGGCATGTGCCTGCAGCTTTGCGTGTACATCAAGGCGATTCAATCGTGGTGTTTTCATCATGGGCTTTCCTGTCTCTTGTTTAGGCGTGAATAGATATCATGCACGATCTCTTTATAAATGGAAGCGACGGCTACGCTCATGGCTTGCGCCAGTGCAGCAGGGGTTTTGGCCTTGCAATCTGCTTTCCGGCTGTATCGTTTTTGCATCAAAATGCGACGGCTGGCATCGGGATCCAAAGCGGATGCCAATGTAATGTGAACGCGTACGGAAGCCTGCCACGGGCTGTGATCATCGATTTCGATGAACTCCTCGACCCAACCGTAAACATCATGCGTTGCTGGTTGGGCTGCATCAGCGGGCAGGACGGCTCGAAAACCGTCGCAGTAATCCAGGTCCCGGGCCAACAGGTAGCTGAGCAATTCACCGGGTTGGGCGATCCAGTGGTGATAGGCATAGGTGTTGCGGTGCAGGTTTTTTTCAGCATAAACGATGCGTTGGGTATTGAATGGAGGGCTGACAGTGAATCGATTGACCCTCAAAACGACGGGCAGACGCAATGGTGCGCTTGGCGCGTCGCTGTCATAATCGAGCGTGTAATAGTAGACTGTGCTGGGGGTAGAAGTGTTTCCCATACATCCCGTGAGTACGATCAAACAGGTCAAGATCAAAACCGGGACAATCGGTGTTTTACGCCTCATGCACGTTCCAAACGTTTCATAAACCATGCGACATAGCCTATTGAGAGGTGGTAAACCGCTAATTTTTCCTGCCCGAATGCCGTACCATTTCGATCCCGATAGTGATCCCGATTTCGATTAGACTTCCCCCAACTACTGCACTGTCTAAGGTAAGCTTGGTTTTTCAGGCTGCGGCTTACCGAACACCAGCTGTGAGGGCTGGCTCGAAATCAGCTCCAGAAAGCGATTCATGGTATTGGTGGCACGCTCTATACGCTGGAGTGTAACGATAATCTGCTGCTGTACCGAAACGAGCTGCCGATCCGTGTGGCTGAGCAAACCGGTGGCGGTTTGCATGGCCAGTTTGATCTGCTCGGCCGTTGTGCCCAGATCCGCCGTAATTTGGCGAATATCTTCGCCGCTGGTGGCGATAACGCTATCCAAGCCGTTGACCGCCTGGCGAATTTCATGAATTCCACCATCGGCACTGTCGGCCATCTTTTCAACGCTGCCGGCCGCCTCGTCAATGGATGCAAGCATCTGTCTGAAAGGGGCGGGCTCGACCATCTCCTGAAATTTCGTCACACTGTCGTGAACATCGGAAATAAGCGCTTCTATCCGGGCCTGTTCGATGGTTTTGTTGATGGTTTGCAGGGCCTGGGTCAACTGAGCGGTAATGGCGTCCGCATCCAGGGCGCGAAACAGCTCGATAATGTCCTCGATACCCTTGAACAGCTTTGCGATTTCACTCGCACGCGTGGGCAGAACCGGGTAGGGTGGGGCGAACTCAAACGGCGGCGCCACGTCGGGCGGCCTGTCACCCAATTGCTCGAGTTCGATAAACATCAACCCGGTGATGCCGACGGATTTGAGCTTTGCAACAATATTGGGAGTATCCTGTTGCGGTTGTAGCTCAGATTCGATCAGCAACACCACTTCGATCAACCGGCCGTCGGGTGCAACCCCGATCTCGTGGACCCTTCCAATGTGCACGCCTCGATATTTGACCGGCGAATCTTTGTCCAGGCCCTGCACCGATTCGTCGAAATAGGCCACAAGGAAACGGCCCTCTTCAAAATAGTGGGACATACCCAGCCAGATGACGCCGACAATGGCCACGGCAATGCCGATAATCATAAAGAGCCCAACGCTGAATTTGGTTCTCAATGAGGCCATAGCTGCCTTTTCGATACTCTGGCTTGGCGGTTGAAGAATCGTTGCACTTTGGGATTGGGGCTGTTTTCCTTGAGCTGCCTCGGGTTTCCCTGGGCGACCACTCCTTTTGCAGTTTTATCCAGCATAATAATGCGATGTGCAACCTTAAAGATGATATTGAGTGAATGGGTGATGATCACCATGGTCGTTCCCATGCTGTGATTGATGCGCATGATGAGTTCTTCGATCTCTGCTGATATGACCGGATCCAGTCCGGCGGTTGGTTCGTCCAGAAAAAGGATCTCAGGGTTCAGCGCCAACGCACGCGCAAGGGCGGCGCGTTTGATCATGCCGCCGGATAGCTCGGATGGCAAATGGTCTTCATACCCGCCAAGATCGACGCTGCAAAGTTTCATGCGCACCAGATTGGCAACGGATGCCGGGGACAGATCGGTATACTCTTGTATGGGAAGCGCTACATTTTCAGCGATGGTCATGGAACCAAACAGGGCGCCGCCCTGAAAAAGGATGCCGATTTTCCTGAGAGCCGCATCGAAGACCTCTTCGTCCCCGGCGGTGATTTCATGCCCGTCGATGACGATTTTACCGGAGACGGGCGGGTTCAGACCGACCAGATGACGCAGCAGAGTTGTTTTGCCGCACCCGGAGCCTCCGATGACGGCCAGAATTTCACCCTCGTATATATCCAGATTGACATTGTCCAGAATCGTGCTGTCGCCATACTTGGCCACCAGGTTGTGAACATGGATCAGCGCTTTTCGTTGGTTTTTCGGCATCGATTACCAGTAACTCCTAATGACAGCGAAAATCGAGTCAAACAAGATGATTAAAAAGATCCCGGATACCACGGCGGAAGTGGCGGCGTTGCCGACTTCAGAGGCGCCTCCGCGAACCTGAAAGCCCCGCAGACAGCCGATCCAGGCCACCAGGCCGGCGAAAACGATGCTCTTCATCAATCCCCACACAAATTCAAACAAGCTAAGCGATTTAATGGTCTGGCTGATATAGGTTACAACGGTCAAATCCAGCATCGTAAGGCTGATCAGCATCCCTCCCAAAATCGCAAAAATGTCGGCAAACAAGGTGAGCAGCGGGACCACCACCATTGCGGCGACAATGCGCGGAACCACCAGGAACTGGGTTGGAGAAATACCCATGGTAAACAAGGCATCGATCTCATCTGAGATACGCATGGTACCGATTTCAGCCGCAAAGGCCGATCCCGATCGGCCGGCCACGACAATGGCGGTCATGATGGGGCCCAGTTCCGAAACCATGGACAACGCCACCAGGCTGGCCACATAGATGCTGGCCCCAAATTGTGCCAGTTGAAGGCTGGATACAAATGCCATGATAAGGCCCATCAGGAAACTGATCAAGCCCACGATGGGTACGGCGTCCACACCGGTCTTTTGCATCAGTAAAATGGTTTCATTGACGCGCAACAAACGCGGTTGCACGAAAACGCGGGCCAGACACATGGCGGCGGAGCCGAGAAATGAGACTAGAAATCGGATATTGTAGGCCTCTTTTATTGCGCTGCTTCCGAGTCGCAGAACGAAATTGTCGCGCGGCTTGGCGGCAAGCAACCGACAGGTGTCCGGGTCGTCAAAATTGGTCAGGGAGAGCACTTCGCCTACTTTTGGCGGCGGTTGTATAATATTGAACGGAATGTTTTGTTCGGACAGATAATTGCGCAGTTCCGCAAGAACAAGGACGCCGAAGTCATCGAAATAGGTGATGCGGTTGAGATCGACGGTCACTTTTTGGGGATGACGGGAATTGATTTCAGCCCTCAAGCTTTTTATCAAGCGAGCGGCCTGTGAATGCCCGATGCGCCCGACAAATTGAATGCCAATGGCACCCTCTGCACTGGCAACCACGTGATATGGAAGATTTGGTTCTTTCATTTACAGGTGTTGCATCATTTTTTCTGACGATCTTCGAGCAGCACGGCGTAGGGTTCCAACGGAGAAAATCTGCAGGTGGTGACAACGCTCTGGGCCAGCGTGGTTTGGACGCTGTCCAGAATCTGGCAATGGTCGATGCAGTCGGGGATGCTGGGTCGGTAGACACACGACCTGCAGGGGCTTTCAATTAAATAGCCCAGTTCAAAATCAAATCGCTTTTTCGGGTGGCTGCGGTATTTGCGCATAGGGTCGAATTCTATTCCCACTCTTTCCTGCTGCGTGTTTCAACCGGCAGGATTTAGTGTGTTGTATCGTGACTGTAAGCTTACAATCCCATCGGTGCAGGCTTTTAAAGCCAACCCGATGATCAAAGTGCGATTGTATCACTTACCAGTACCAAAAAAAAAGAACCGGCACAAGGCATCCGGTGCCAGTAGCCGTGGTTAAGGCCATGCCCGAGTTGTTTGCATCCGATAATCGCATGCGCTTTATTGCTGAAGCGGCGGAAGCAGGATGTCCTCGACGGCGGTATTCAGTTCGATACCGAAGTCATCAAAAAAGACATTCTCCGATCCGTCACCGAATGTGTGCAGGCCCAGTTCCGGGTTTTCGAAGGTGGACGGGAAATCCGGCGTCTGGAGGGTGTCGCTGTCGCTTTGGTGATAATGGCTTTGAATGATGGCGTTATCAATCAAGCCGTAGGTTGCTTCCAAAAAAGGGATGGCGGTCAATCCGGTAACGTTGGCGTCGTTGACGTTATCCCATTGGACCAGGCGAAAATAGTCCTCAGCCGAAGTCCAGTTGCCGTCTTGATCGGTCCAATTCCCGGTGCCGTCCAATTCGGGAGGCCACTGGAGGTCGCTAAGGTCCGGGTCGATGCCCAGACGGCCGTAGGGTCGCGTAATAGGATTCAACGGATCGGTGTCACCTTCTCCAAATCCGTTGGCACTGGCGTAGAAGACTTGAATCACGTTGGCCTTGCGGTCATTGGTCTCATCCCAGCTGGCGACTTTCGCTTCACCGGTGTTGCCGATGACATAGATGGGTTCGTCCGTTTCATATGCATCGCCGGTGCTTGTGACGACGGTGCGATTGAGCAACAGGGTGCCTGTCGCGGCAGGTGTTCCCCCCCAACTGCCGGAGCTGATAATTGGCGGCTCGATGACTGTGCCGATGGTATTGCGCGAGCCTCCCAGGATCCGATCACCTTCCCTGATCTCGGCCTGGCCGTCCTTAAAACGCACAACCATGGCTTCGTGCAACCGGACAGCCAGGGTCGCATTGTGCAGCGGCCACTCCTCGCATAGGATTTCAGCGTCATCGATCATCCAGCCGGCAAATTCATTCTCCTCGCTGTCGATGGTGTCGAAATAAAAGACGACCTGTATTGTCCGCCCTGAGAATTGGGTCAGATCGATATGCTCCCGATACCAGAACGGCTCATCGCCATCCCTGGTAATGACATATCGATCCTGTTCCGTGCCGTCTTCCAGAATTCGGACTTGTTTTTGATCGCGTGTCAGGTTTTCATCTTCGGTGCGATGCCAGCTCATGAAGGTCAGGGTCACTTTGGGCGCATCGCATAAAGTGATCGGAGCTGATTGCAATCCGCCTCTGGCGGGAGAGCTGTCCAAAGGCGCCGGAGGCTGATACGTGAAGACGCCGGGCGTGGATTCACGACCGAAATGCCAGGCCACCGAGCCGCTGTACGGTGTGTCCGGCTGGCTCGTAGTATTCCACAAATTCCTTGGGTTTAGCGGCGGTTCTTTGGCCCAGGTCGTCGCACCTTCGAAATCATCGGACCAACCGATGACAACCGGCAGCTCTTTGTAGGACAGCCAGTTGCGGTTTGTGCCGTTGGCGGTTTGCTGCCACAGAACGATCATCCGGGTATCCGGCAGCGGGATGATCTCATTCGGTATGCCCGAATCGAGGCTGCTGTCGCCACGCAGAAACGAGATGCCATAGCCGTTGCTTTCGAACAGGTCGACAACCGAGGCATCTGTCGAATCGGTGCCGCTCAAACGAAAAGAGAGGCCCGCAGCGACATGGGCCGGCATGGGAGGATAGGGAGCGAAAGAGAGGGAGGGCTGCGGTGTCTCTTCATAACCGATCTTGATCTGTGTTTCATAGTTCAAATAGCCGCGAGTGGCGCGTCTGGCCTGGTCGAAATCAATTTTCAGCGCCGCTTCGGTCTGCGGAGCAAATTGAATCAGACTGCCTTTGTCTTCCCCCACCGCAACCGTGCCTTCGACCTTTAGCGCACTGTCTGCACCGACGTCTCCTACAGCATGTGTCCCAGTGACGCCAGTCCAGTTGGCATCGGAGTCGAAGCGGTCGGTGAACGACTCCCTGCTGGTGCCGGGGTCCTCCAGCGGCAGCGGCGCATAATAGACCACCCGCCGTCGGATCCCCAGCGCTTCGTCGCCGTATTGCCCGGTGGCGTGCAGGCGCACATAGCGTCCCAACGTGATCTCGGCGTCCGGCGTCAACGTGTAAGTCGCGCCGGGATTGGCAGGATTCCGCATATTCACGAAGCGATTGTTGGTCTTGTCCTTC
>JASFGJ010000210.1:0-7215 GCA_050123815.1 Desulfobacteraceae bacterium | reverse complement strand
GCCCATGCTGCGGCTGTTGCTGAGTGATTTCGACGTGCCGGCACGCCTGCTGTCGTTGCCTGACGGTGAACGCGTCATCACCAATTTGCTTCATCTGTCGGAACTGTTGCAAACGGCCGCCGCCGATTTGGACGGCGAGCACGCCTTGATTCGCTGGCTGGCCGAACAACTTGAACAATCGGCCGGCGCTGCCGACGAGCAGATTTTACGATTGGAAAGCGATGACGACCTGGTCCGGGTGATTACGATCTACAAATCCAAAGGACTGGAATATCCTTTGGTGTTTTTGCCGTTTATCTGCAACTTTCGAAAACGGACGCGCAAAAACACGCCGGTGGCAAAATATCACGACGATCAGGGGCGACTGCAGACCGTTGTAACGCCTGAAGAAAAAGATATCGAAGCTGCGGACAACGAACGCCTGGCGGAAGAGGTGCGGCTGCTCTATGTGGCGGTAACGCGCGGCCGCTATGCCTGCTGGTTGGGCGTCGGCGTGATGGGGTCAACCACCAAAACGTCGGGGGAAAAAAGCGACTTGCACCAGTCCGGGCTGGGTTATCTGCTGTCGGGCCGGCAGATGATACCCACCCGTGAGTTGACGCAGAGGCTCAACAACCTGAAAGGAGATTGTCCGTACATCACCCTATGGCCCATGCCCGATGCAACGGATGCCATCTATGAGCCCATAGCTGAAACAACGCCATTGACGCCGGCGTTAACCTTCACCGGAGCAGTGGCCCGCAACTGGTGGATCAGCAGTTACAGCGGCATGCTGGCTGGAGCGCAAATGGCGGCAGTGACACCGCCCTCGCCCGATGAGGCATTGGAACCCCCGACCGATACGGCCGATCTGGCCGCGCCCGAGTCGGCCGCCGAAGACCAGTTGCAGGAAGCCGCAGCCGAAGCGGCCGCAACACCGCCCGTCATGACCGCCGATCGTTCGATACACGCGTTTCCCCGCGGGCCCGAACCGGGAACGTTCTTGCACGGATTGCTGGAGTGGGCGGCCGATCAGGGGTTTGCCGACCTGGCACGGGATCGTCGCCGGCTTGACACCCGGCTTTCCGTCTATTGCCAGCGTCGCGATCGGGGGGAGTGGGTCCCCGCACTGCAAGCGTGGCTGCACCATCTATTGCAAACGCCAGTTTCCTTGCCCCATGGCCGGGAACGCTTCACCATGGGAGCGCTGACGCGGGATTGCTATCAGGCGGAGATGGCGTTCATGTTTGCCGTCCACCGGCTGGGAACCCGGGTGCTTGATGACGCCATCACGCGTGCGGTGATGCCCGGAGCTTTGCGCCCCGAGCTGAAAAGCAACGATCTCAACGGCATGGTAAAAGGCTTTATCGATTTGGTTTTCTGCCACCAGGGGCGCTATTATGTCATGGACTACAAGTCCAACTACCTGGGGGAAAACGTACAGGCCTATGGCGCCAAGGCCATGGCGGCCGCCATGCTGGAGCACCGTTACGATCTGCAATATGTGCTCTATACCCTGGCACTGCATCGCCTGTTAAAAGTCCGGTTGACCGATTACGACTACCAGCGCCATATGGGCGGCGTCATCTATCTGTTCCTGCGGGGCGTTGATGCCTCAGGCCAGGGGGTTTACGGCGACACCCCCCCTCAAACGCTGATTGAAACACTGGATGACTGGTTTGCCGGCAAGGAGAACACCCATGACCAATGATGGGAACCTGTTGAACCTGTTGGACGCCTGGGTCGAACGGGGCTGGTTGAATCCCCTCGATCGTGCGTTTACCCGATTTTTGCAGAACCAATGCCCGGAAAGCTCGCAGCCGGTATTGCTCGCAGCGGCCCTTGCCAGTCACCAGCTGGGGCGCGGTCACATTTGTCTCGATCTGCGGGCGGCGTTGACCGACCCGGATGTTGCGCTGTCACTGCCGCCCGAAGAAGAAGATCGCGCACCGCTGCCGCGACGGCCTTCGGCCTTGTTGGAGGGGGTATCGCTCCGGCAATGGACCCAAAGCCTGGAAGCGTCCGCCCTTGTGGCCGCAGGTCCCGGCAACACCCCTTTGGTGCTGTCGAACCAGCGTTTGTATTTGCGCCGGTACTGGCAATACGAAGTAGCGGTGGCCGATGGGATCATGCGACGGCTTCAGATCGAGCCTGACTTGCCGAAGGATCTGGCCCGACATCTCGATCAGCTGTTCGGCCCCTTGCGCAGTGCCCGAGAGCAGGCCAAAACCGACGTGCACTGGCAAAGTGTGGCGGCTGCCATCGCCGCCAAAAGCGCCTTCAGCGTCATATCCGGCGGACCGGGGACCGGCAAGACCACCACGGTGGTCCAACTGCTGGGTCTCTTACAGACCATCGCCCTGGAACGAGAAGACCGCCTGCGAATCTGCCTGGCAGCACCCACGGGCAAAGCCGCGGCGCGACTGACCGCGTCCATTGGCGATGCGGTGGACATGCTGCCCGAAGCGGTGCGGGGCACCATACCCACCGACGTCACCACCTTGCATCGGTTGCTGGGCAGTCGGCCCGATACCCGCCACTTCTTCCACGATGCAAATAATCCGCTGCACGTCGATCTTTTGGTGGTGGATGAAGCCTCCATGATCGACCTGGAAATGATGGCAGCGGTTTTGAGCGCCCTGCCCGCCGAGGCGCGCCTGGTTTTAATCGGTGATAAGGACCAGCTGGCATCGGTGGAGGCCGGATCCGTGCTGGGAGATCTTTGCCGCAATGCCGGCAAAGCGGTGTATCAGCCGGCGACCATCGAATGGGTAAACACCCACACCGGATACGAACTGGAGAAGTTCGCCGGCGCCGGGACAGATCTGGATCAGCGGATTGCCGTGCTGCGCAGAAGCTACCGTTTTGGGAAAGAGAGCGGCATCGGCACGCTGGCGCGCGCGGTCAATTCCGGCGACGCAGACCGGGTCACAGCGGTCTGGTATCAGGACTTCACCGATATCGCCCGGTTGGCCATATCTTCGACAGACGATCAACGTTTTGCCCGCTTGGTGCTGGATGGCGCACCGTCAAAGCATATCCGTGCGGGCTATCGCGCCTACCTGGAATGCGTGCAAGCCGGTCCCGGCGAATATGAATCCGACGATGCCTGGTTCCAGGCGGTCCTGGAAGCATTCGGCCGTTTCCAATTGCTGTCGCCGTTGCGCAAAGGCCCCTGGGGCGTGGAAGGCCTGAACAAAAAAACGGCGCAAATTCTTTTCAAGGCAGGACTTATCCGCCGGCAGGAGGGTTGGTATATCGGCCGCCCCGTGCTGGTCACGCGCAACGACTACACCCTGGGGTTGATGAACGGGGATATCGGGATCGCTCTGCCCGTAAAGGCGGACAGCCCGTCAAACGGCAAAACGCTGCGGGTGGTGTTCCCCATGGCCGACGGGTCGTTAAAAAAAGTACTGCCGTCACGCCTCAACGACGTCGAAACGGTTTATGCCATGACGGTCCACAAATCCCAGGGATCTGAATTTGAGCATGCGGTGATGGTCTTGCCCGAGGCCATGACGCCGGTGCTAACCCGGGAGCTGGCCTATACCGGCATCACGCGGGCGCGCCGCTGTTTCACTTTAGCGGGCCCGAAACCGGAATTGCTTTCCGAGTCCGTGCAAAAACGCACCCACCGCGCTTCCGGTTTGGGGGATCTGTTGGGAATAAATTATGAATCCGTAGAATAGCAACCAATGATTTGCTTCCATTTGAAATGGAAGCAAATGTCATTTTGACACATCTCTTTCCTTCTTTTCATTTGGCTTGGAGTGCTATTATAACTCCTCTTCACTTTGGGATTCTTTTTCATCCTCACCAGAGTGACTGTCTTTTTTTGCTAATTTGGCTTGTCTCTTTTCTTCTTTTTTTCTCTTCCGTTCCAACTCTTTTTGACGCTTAGTTGATTTATAATATGATTTCGCCACGTTGGTGCCTCCTTTGTGCAATATTTAACGTGAATTAAAATTGGGCTCCAGGGAAGGCATTTAATGGTTTTAGCTTTGAAAGTGAAAAGCTATGAAAGCAATTCCGAAACCAAGCAAAAGGCATCCCCTCAACATTTGAAGGGATGCCCGGCATAATCCAGAGCATTATTCTAGATCACATTGACATTTGCAGCGGAAGGGCCTTTTTGCCCTTGTTCAATATCAAATGTGACTCGGTCGCCTTCTTGAAGGGATTTAAAGCCGCTGGAATTAATCGCTGAATGGTGTACGAAGACATCGGGTCCGTCTTCCGGCTCAATGAACCCGAAGCCTTTTCTATCGCTAAACCATTTAACAGTTCCGTTGGGCATAACAGCATCCTCCTTTCTTAGTGTATTTCAACGTCGCAAACTGGAGGGCGCCATTTGGATAAATGGATTATTCCTTCAGGAAGGAACTGTCCCAATGGTAACCGGGGACTTAATTGATTGAATGGATCATAACCTTTGCAAACACAGATAGCAAACTAAATATTTGTTATTTTTGAAATTTTGCAGTGCGCCCGATTTTTTGCCCACAATAACGGCCAATTACTTGTAAACTGCCACGGACTTATCTATGAAAAAACTTGCGTTGCGATGACAGTGAACATCACGACCTGTAGATTTGCTCAACCCAATCCTTAAACCACTTCGGTTTTTGAAATAAAACCATAATCAGGGCCATTGCTGTAATCGGAATTGGAATCAACGCATCGATGATCGCCATAAGGGCCAGACATATAACGACTTGTGTTTGTATTGACAAATCATTCCTTCCTTTTTGGCTTATCTATCATTTGGTCCGCATCACTTAGCACAGGCATTCTAATTCGGTGCATGATAATCGAAATTTTTCAGGGTTTGCTCCTTCATCGGCATTCCAATGGTCCGGCGGATTGCTTTAACCAATTGCATATCATCACTGCTATAAAGAGTAAATGCCTCACCGCTGCGTTGGGCCCTGCCGGTTCGCCCGATACGGTGAATATAGATCTCGGGTGTAGAAGGCATATCGAAGTTGATGACGTGTGAGACGGCGGCAACATCAATGCCCCGAGCTGCAATGTCAGTGGCCACCAGGACCTTGTATTTGCCGGACTTAAAACCGTTCATGGCTTTTTTGCGCTGGGCTTGGGACAGGTTCCCCTGCAGTGATGTTGAACGGTAACCCAGTTTGGCCAGTTTTCCACCCAGTTTCCTGGCACGATGTCTGGTGCGAGTAAAAATCAGGACGGCTTCTGTTCGCTCCGCGTCAAGCAGCTTTAGCAATAGTGCCGTTTTAAGGTGCTGAGCAACAGGAAAAAATGTATGGCTGACTGTTTCGACAGGCATGTCGTGCGCAACCTGCACCCTTTCCGGGTTGTTTAAAATCTCATTGGCCAACTTTCGAATCTGGCCGGGCATGGTGGCTGAAAATAGCATGGTCTGGCGCCTTTTTTGCGGAAGATGGGTTAAAATCCGGCGAATATCCGGTAAAAAACCCATGTCGAACATTTGATCGGCTTCGTCCAGAACGAGCATTTCTATATTGGAAAGATCCACGGTCTTGTGCTGGATATGGTCGATAAGCCGACCCGGACAGGCGACAATAATATCAGCGGTTTGGAGCAACTGCACCTGGCGCTGCATTCCAACGCCGCCATAAACGGTCATGCTCTGAATACCGGTTTTAGCCCCTAAACTTTCAATAGCCAGATGAATTTGTTCGGCCAATTCACGGGTGGGAGCTATGATCAGTGCACGCAAGCGTCTGCGCCGTCCGTCCATCAACCGATGTAACATCGGCAACACAAAGGCCGCCGTTTTCCCGGTGCCGGTCTGGGCTAAACCAATCAAATCAGTGCCTTGAATGATCTTGGGAATGGCTTGGGATTGGATGGGAGTTGGGGTGGAATATCCGACTGCAGCGATATTTGCCGCAATTTTGGAGTTAAACAAAAATGTCTTAAAATTCAAATGAAACAGCTCCTTCTATAATGAAATCACTCAAAAATGGTAAGGGGCACCCCCCAATACGCATAGGCATGCCCCTTTTTCAGAAAATAAGTTTTAGCTTACAACGACATTAGCTGCGGCAGGACCTTTTTGCCCCTGCTCAATGTCAAAGGTAACGCGGTCACCCTCATTAAGGGATTTAAAACCGCTAGAATTAATTGCTGAATGGTGAACGAAAACGTCGGGTCCGTTTTCCTGCTCTATAAAGCCGAACCCTTTTCGGTCGTTAAACCACTTAACTGTTCCGTTGGTCATGATGACATCCTCCTTTCTATTATACTCTCAAAATTTTAAACTGGAGGATGTAACAAGTAGGATATGAATGTTCCCTCAGAAAAAAACCGCCCCGCGAATTGATAGCGGGGCCGAGTTGATGGTGCAACTTAACAACTTCTACAGCAAAAGCAACTTATTTTTTTGGACTATCCCCCAAAAGATGTGACTCATCTAAATCCTAGGGGGATGATTTCAACCCGACGCCGGCCATTTTTGCCAGGGATCGGGCCATGTCGTCGAGAAAAGCTTCGTCGGGAAGGGCGATGGTCATTTTGAGGCTGCCGTCCTCGGCTTTTTCCATGCAATCGCTCAACCTGGCTTTAAAGGCGCCGGCCAATTGTTCGGTCTGGGGGTCGTCGTCAGCGTCGGCGAACATTTCACCGATAAACGCAAACGCCGCGCTTACCATTTTGCCGCCGGCTGCGGCGATTTTCTCTTTTTGGGCCAAGGCGGCGGCCTCTTGTTCCGCTTCGATTTTCATGCTTTCATCTTCCGCCGCTTCGGGTCTTGCCCCCAGCAAAACCTCCATGCGGCGCTTGAGCTCTTCGATGCCCGTGGCCATATCGACTGTTGTGGCGTCGGCTTCCGGATCGAGAACGGCCAGGGAGAGCTCATGCTTGGCCGACAACGTGGCCAGAAGATTTTCTTCCAACGTCTCCGTAGTAATCAGCAAGAATACATGCACAGGCCTTTTCTGGCCCATGCGGTGGGCCCGGCCGATCCGTTGCTCCAGCACGGCCGGATTCCAGGGCAAATCGACGTTGATCACGGTATTGGCGGCTTGCAGATTCAGTCCGGTGGCGCCGGCATTGGTGGTCATAAAAAGCATGCAGTCCGGATTGGTTTGAAATTGGCGGATCAGGGTCTGGCGCTTTTTCTGGGGAACCGAACCGTCCAGACGCACATAACCGATGCGGCGTTCTTCCAGCAGCGGTTCGATCAAATTGAGCATGGTGGTCCACTCGGAGAAAAGCACAATTTTGCGGCCCTGCTCGGAA
>JASFGJ010000209.1:0-7256 GCA_050123815.1 Desulfobacteraceae bacterium | reverse complement strand
GAGGGTGACCGCAGGTGCCCTGGAAATCGGCAGAATGATTTTCCATAGTGTCTTCCAGCGTGATGCGCCGTCAATTTTGGCGGCTTCTTCTATGGAGATGGGAATGGTCTCAAAATGCTGCTTGAACAGGAATATGCCGAAGGCATTGGCAAGCGTTGGCACGATCAAGGCTGAGTAGGTGTCGATCCAGCCGATTTTGCTGAACATGATGTAGATGGGAAGCACAAGCAGTTGGTAGGGAATGATTAATGTCGCCAGGGTGACGCCGAAGACAATCGGTTTGCCCTTGAAATTCAAACGGGCAAAGGCATAGCCGGCCAATGCCGAGGTGAAGATCTGACCGAGGGTCACCGCCAGAGCCACGATCAGTGAATTGACAAACTGTCTTGCAAAATTGGTGGCCATCCAGGCGTTCTTGAAGTTTTCCCACTGCCATCCATCGCCCGGCAAAATTGAAAAACCCGTACGGACTTCAATGTCGGTTTTAACAGCTGTAAAAAAAATCCACAGCAGAGGGAATATAAATACCGTCGACATTGCAAGGCACGACACGTATTTCAATGTTTTTATCATTTGATTATGAAACCACTTCTAACGATCAATGCAAAATTTAATCCACTACTTGTTTTCGTTTTTGACAACTTTAAATTGAATATATGTCAACACCAATACAATCAATAAAAGCGCAATCGCCGCAGCCGAAGCATAGCCAATTTCGAAATATTTAAAGGCTTTTTCATAGATATAATAAACAAAAACCGTCGTAGAGCCCACCGGTCCGCCTTTGGTCATGGCGTATATTTGTTCAAAGGTGCGAAACGAAAAGATGATGCGCACCACAAGAATAAAAAACGTCGTCGGCATCAACAACGGCCAGGTGATCTTCCAGAACATTTGCCAACTGCCTGCGCCATCGATGCGAGCGGCTTCATAATAACTTTCGCTGATATTATTCAATCCGGCCAGGAATAGAATCATATTGTAACCGGCGTCTTTCCATATGGTCATCACGATAACCGACAGCATGGCGTATTTGTCATTCACCAGCCATGGTATTTTTGCCAGGCCGAATTTTTCCAGCATCATATTCAGAACGCCGAAATCGTAGTTGAGAAGCCATACGAATACCAGGCCTGCGGCAACCAGTGATGTCACCACAGGTGCAAAAAAAATGGTTCTGAAAATATCCCGGCCGATCAGATGTTTCTGGATCAGCAGGGCCATTGCCAAAGAAATGGCCATCCCTGTAGGTACTGATCCGACGATGAAGACAAAGGAATTTTTAACCGTCTGCCAAAATTCATCGTCTTGAATCAGCATCCGGTAATTCTGAATCCCGATGAACGTTCTTTCGCCCATTCCATCCCAACTGTAAAAGCTGTCGCAAAGCAGGCGCACAGTTGGATAAAAGATAAATATGCTCAACAGGATCAGAGCCGGGGCAAGATAAAGCCAGGCCGATATGTGCTCCTGGTCAATCCAGGCCTGAATTGTTTTCATATCTATTTCAAGTACCTGTTAGCCTTCACGACCGCGTCATCCAATGCTTTCTTGGCGGATTTCTTATTGTAGAATACAAGATCGGCCGCTTTGGAAAACGTGTCGGATACCTTTTGGTAGGCCGGAATGCCCGGTCGCGCTTTTGCATATTGCATTTGATCCGAAAAGGTTTTTACAAAAGGATTCTCTTTCAAAAAGATTTTGTATTTTAGATCGCCGGCAGCGCTCTTGCTGATCGGCAAATAACCGGTTTGCATGGCCCAGTCCACTTGAAAATCTGCTGAGGCGATAAATTTGCACAGCTCCCAGGCGGCCTTTTCCCGGGACGCATTGGATTTGAACAGGTAGAGGTTCTCCCCTCCCAGATCGGTGGCCCGAACTTTGCCTTTCGGCAGAAAAACCGCACCGTATTTTACCCTGTCTTGGGACTGCAGTGCGTTCAAATTCCAGGGACCGCAAATGATCATGGATACGCGGCCGGCAACAAAATTGTCGATCTTGTACCCGGCCCCCACCTCTGACCATTTGGCGCATTTCTCTTTATTGACCAAGCCGCTCAGGTATTCCAGCGCCTCGACTCCCGCCTGGGAATTAAAAACGGCTTTGTTCCCATCGGAGGTGATAAAATCGCCGCCGGCCTGCCACAGAAAAGGCAGCAGAGTGGAAAAGGTCAACCACTCACCCGTGCCGATGGACAGCTCCAGGCCGTATCGATTTTTAGTGGTCAACTTTTTGGCATACGCTTTGAGATCTTGCCATGTATTTAACCCTTTGGGATCCAAACCGGCCGCCTTAAAGTGATCTATATTGTAGTAGAGCGCCACATTGTTGGCAGCAAAGGGAAAGGTCCACACGGCACCTTGGTAGCTTCCCCCCTCCCACAGTCCCGGGTAGATATCCGATTTATCGAACGCCGTGTCGTTTTTCAAAAAGTCATCTATCTTGACCAATTTTCCGGTTTTCGCCATCTGACCGGTGTTCATCGGTCCCCACCACATGATATCGGGAGCTTTATTCCCCGCGACAGCCGTCATAATTTTACCATTGACCTGATCGGCAGCCCCATAATGCACCGACTTGACCTCAATTCCTGTTTTCTTCTTGAACAGGGACATCTTTTCATTGAGAATTCGAATGCTTTCAGGACTCTCAATGCCATGCCAGAAGGTTAATGATGTGCCTGCGACCGCCTGACAGACAAAGGTCGTCAGGATTAACAGCGAAATCGTAAACCATTTGATTTTGCTCATCATACTCCTCTTTTGGTTACCCATTAATCCAATCTCGGAGACCGCCAAATTCAACTGGAACTTGCAGCGGTCCAATTACACCATGGCTATCGTTCGCGGAAATCGGATCTCTTGCCTTCTTAAAATCAACCTATCAACTAAAAACAAAGAATTGGCAAAGCTGTAGATAAGTTTACGTAAAATTTAGATCGCAGCCCGAATAGAAGAAAGCAGGTCGCCAGAATGATTGACGGAAGATCCGTGGAGCCAACCGTTATTTGTGCCGATAAAGGCTTTAAAATGTAAATTTATTTTTGCGCGAACCCTAAGCTAAGCGATGATCAACTCATATCATCATCGGCCTCGGTAAAGCGGTAACCGACGCCTCGAACGGCGAGGATCAATCTGGGTTTTGATGGTTGTTCTTCTATTTTGCGTCTCAATTTTCCGATGTGGATGTCAACGACTTTATCGATAACAGCCACTTCGCATCGGGGATAGATGCGCTCTAACAGTTCATCCCGTGTGAACACTTTACCGGGATATTTCATCAAAGTGGTCAGCAGGCAATATTCGTGAGGTGTCAGCTCGATCCGTTTAGGGCCGATTTTGACGGAACGTTTGTCCAGATCGACACAAAGGTCGTTATGGCACAATATCGAAGCGGAAGATTCGCCATCATGATCGAATCTTCTGAGCACCGCCTTTATGCGGGCAATCAGTTCATGGGGTTCAAACGGCTTGTTAATATAATCATCAGCTCCCAGGTTGAGCCCCATAACCCGGTCGATGGTCTCGGTACGGGCCGACAGCATGATGATCGGCACTGTGGAAAACTTGCGTATCTCTTTGCAGACCTCCCAACCGTCCATATGGGGCAGCATGATATCGAGAAGTACCAATGCCGGGGTTTTTTCTCTAATCATTTTAAGGGCTTGACGTCCATTCCGGGCAAACATCACTTGGATGTTTTCTCTTTTCAGGCAGTGGGCAACCAGATCGGCCATTTTTTGATCGTCGTCAACGATGAGAACAGGGCCCGTTGTGGTGGAAGTCATTGTATTCATTGCGCTTTCTTTCTGATGCAGATTAACGAATTCGGCTATAAATGAGCATACTTACACCTCTATATATCGTATTTTGGCCCATATTCTTTAATATCCCGATAAAAAATGGACGAGATGAATGTCATTTATACATATACAACTTGCACATTCTCTGTATAGTCTATCAACTCTCTATGCAATTCCGGCAACTTACCCCTGCCATGGGGTTCACGCGCCGCTGCTTGCATCCTGCGACCTATCAGGCCCATGCGTTTAAACCCATAACCATAGGACGATCCCTTGATGCTGTGTCCTAAACGCTCAATGGTGGACCAGTCGTTTTGTTCTATGGCTTCCTCGAGCTTTTTAATCTCTTTCCTGGTATTATGGAAAAACGCCGGTATTAGTTCTTTTAGATCAGAATTGATATACTCAACGCCCCCGGCCGAATTTAATCTACTTTGGCCCTGCGGTCCGTACTGGTTCAAAACTTCCATGATCTGATTTTTGGTAAATGGCTTGGTAATATGATCCGTGCATCCGGCAGCCAGGCTCTTTTGCTCGCGCCCCTTTAAAGCATCGGCTGTTAATGCGACGACGGGTACTTCCTCGAAGCCGTGTCCCGCCTCCCAGCGCCGTATGGCCCGGGTTGCTTCATATCCGTCCATTATCGGCATGGCCAGATCCATGAAAACAATATCGTACTTGGAGGTTTTGAATTTCTGAACGCCTTCGCTTCCGTTTTGTGCCACGTCGATGTATTGTCCGCAATCTTTCAGATAATATTTAAAGAGCATCTGGTTGTTGATGTTATCTTCAACCAAAAGGATGCGCAAAGGTTCAAGATGTTGGCCGTCTATGGCTGCAGGTGTTTTTTGGGATTCCTTGGATTGGGACGATTTGCCGGTGGCCAGCTCAATGGCTTCGATTAATTCATTTGTCCTCAACGGTTTGATAAAATAGCCGTCAACCACACCCTGCCCATTGGCGATAGGATGTTTTTGGTGCAGATGCGTGATGAGCAGGAAAAGTTTGTGGCCACGATCAGCGATGCGGCGATGTGCTTGCAGCTGAGTGTTAAATCGATGCGTCAGGTGCATTTGAGCATCGATCAGCAAAATATCAAAAGGTTTCAGATGATCACAGGCGTCGGTCAATGCGCGGAAGCCGCTGTCTTGATCGCCGACCGCCTGCACCTGAAGGCCGAAGCCCGCAATCATCTTCTGCATACTTGAAAGGGCGGCCGCATTGTCATCGATCAGCAGAACGCGTAAGGGATGATCCTCATGTGGAAGGCGGGATTGGAAAGCATCCGGCCGTATGTTCATCTGCTCGAGTTGGGTCTCAAAAGAAAAGGTCGTGCCCTCCCCGAAACGGCTTTCCAGCCAGATTTTGCCACCCATTTTTTCCACCAAGTGCCGGCAAATGGTCAACCCAAGCCCCGTGCCTTCGTAGTTGCGTTTGCTGTCTGACTCCGCTTGGGTGAAGCGATCAAAAATATGGGCCTGGTTCTTTTGGGCGATGCCGATGCCTGTATCACGCACGGAAAAAAGAATCATCTGTTGTGCTGGATTCGACGGGGGTATCGCATCACTTTGTGTGCGAGACATCATTGTAGCGCTCACTTCGATCTCACCGGAATGGGTGAATTTGATCGCATTACCAACCAAATTGGCCAACACCTGTCGCAGCCGCAAACGATCGCCCACAAACCAGCTCGGCAGCTCCGGATCAATGGTGCAAATCAGTTCCAGATTATTTTCATTGGCATGGAAGGCAAAATTCTCACAGACATTTTCCACGGTTTCGATCAAGTGAAAGGGATGGAGATCAAGCTCCAGGTGACCGGATTCAATTTTGGACAAATCCAGGATGTCGTTGATTATGTTTAACAAGCTTTTCCCAGCGTTGCGGAAGACGCTCACATACTTTTTCTGATCGTTATTGAGTGACGATTCCCATAACAGATCGGCCATGCCCAAAATGGCATTCATGGGAGTACGAATCTCATGGCTCATGGTAGCCAGAAAGGCGCTTTTCGCTTCGTTGGCCGCCTCGGCTTCAATTTTGGCCTTATACAGCTGCTCCATCTCTTTGCGGTGTGTGATTTCCCGTGCCATGCAAATGGCCATTTCCAGTCCGCCGTCTGCGCTGCGCATGGGTGAGATTCGCCCCTCAAACCAACGCAACTTGCCGTCGATTTCCAACTGGTATTCACTGATTTGTGTTGATGCGGTTTCCAGGGTGTGCTCGATGACGGTTATAAAGCGCTGGGCCAATTCGGCGGGAAGGCAATCATGCACCGATCCACCTTTTTGCATGATGTCGGTAGATAAAAACGGGTTCTCCTTTGCCGCTAATACCTCTTCACACTTTCCACGCCTGTTGAACACATAGGTGGCATCCGGCAATGCATGGATGAATGCCCTGAGGCGTTCCTCGTTCCGACGCAAGTCCTGGTTCACCATCTCCAGGCGTTTGATCTGTTCACGAATGGCGTCTCGCATATGGGCAAAGCTCGACGCCAGTTCGCCCAACTCATCGGATCGATGGGGTTCAATGGGGCAATCCAGATCGCCCCGGGCCAACTGGTACGCATTTTGTTTAAGGCGTTTGAGGGGACGCAGGATGGTTCGATAAGAAGCAAAGAAAATCACCGCCATCAGCATAACGAAGATCAGCACTCCCTCGATGATCCGTTTACGCAGTAACTGGCTTCGCTGATCGGCAATATTGCGTTCGATCAGCTTGATGGCCTCTACGATTTCCGAATTTGCGGATTGGCGCATCGCTTCGATGCGCTGCGAGCTGTAAAAAAAATCGATCTTGCCCCAATATTCCCATTCAGCCTTCACCTCTCGTTCCAGGCGGTGCAGTCCCTTCGGCAGCTCTTCACTTGAGCGAAAGGGCGCCACCTGATTGTCGGGTGTTTTAAAAAAGCCAACGTAGGGCTTTTGTTCCCAGTCATCAATCTGAATGGCGACCAGGTCGACGTCATCCAGCAAGGCGTGGATGGCGCTGACAATCAGGGCTTTTTTTACGGCTGCCACGGCATCGCCGGTCACCCGATGGGTCCTGTATTTTAAGCACTGGGCAATCTCTGCATCGGAATTGAGTTTCAGGCAATATCGGAAATGGTCCACGAACTGGGTTGGGGCGTCTATGCTCTCTCTTTTATCGGTGGCCCGAGTGGTCAGAGGCCCTTTGACGAACTTGGTCAGCAGATCCAACTGCATGTTCAGTTTCTGCAGCAATTGCGCTTCGGCCTGTGCGATGCGCTCCTGTTGGCGCTTGCGCTGTAGCTGAATTTGAAGCTCACCCTGCTCTATCAGACTCTGGCTGGAAAGCTCCAGCATAATCAGATTGTCGAGGCTGAACAAGATCAATATGACCACGGCGATAGTGATAAACAGCTTGACGGCAATGCTTTTGTGCGGCGACCGCAATCTGGCAATCATCGTATTCGTCAATGATCCGTCTC
>JASFGJ010000208.1:0-7270 GCA_050123815.1 Desulfobacteraceae bacterium | reverse complement strand
CATTGGCGGGCTCATGGTGCAATTGGACAAAACCTTTCCAACCAACGATTGTTCCATGTGAATCGTCTCTCCCAAACTGGTCGAGGTCGGCCGGCATATAAATATCGAAGTGATCGCACCAGCAGAATTGACCCGCATTGAGGGAGAGAAGGGCAACTTTACGGCATATATAAAAAAGCTCCCCCGATATGTGGATGTCGACAAATGTATCGCCTGCGGTATCTGCAGCGAAAAATGCCCGGCCAAGGCGACGGACGAATACAACGAGGGCCTGGCCAAGCGCAAAGCCATCTATATTCCCTACGCTCAAGCCATCCCTTTTAAATACGTCATTGATCGGGATCGGTGTATCTACTTTAAAAAGAAGGGACGTTGCAAGGCGTGCGAAAAACACTGCCCGGCCGATGCCATTAACTTCGATGATCAGGAAGAAGAGATTGCCTTGCAAACCGGAGCGGTCATTCTTTCGACCGGCGCCAATGCCTTTGATGTCAACGGCTTGGACGCCCACTATCATTATCAAGGGCACCCCGATATTATCACCAGCCTGGAGTTTGAGCGCATTTTGAGCGCTTCGGGGCCCACCAAGGGAGAACTGCTGCGCCCCTCGGACAGCGCCCACCCGCGTCGGATTGCATGGCTGCAGTGCATCGGTTCCAGAGATACGGCGCGTTGCGGCAATGGATACTGTTCTTCGGTTTGCTGCATGTATGCCCTCAAAGAGGCCATGATTGCCAAAGAGCACGCCCATGGCGATCTCGAGTGTACCATTTTTTATATGGACATTCGCACCGTCAGCAAAGACTACGAAAAATATTACCAGCGGGCCAGGGATTCGGCCGGGATTCGCTTTGTCAAATCACGGATTCACGCCATCGATGTCGGCCGGCCCGGCTCCGATATCCACATCCGCTATGCCCCGGAGTCCGGCGGCATCAGCGAAGAGCCCTTCGATCTGGTGGTGTTGTCGGTGGGGCTGTCGGCCCCGGCATCGGTCCACCGGCTGGCCGAGCAGTTCCAGATCGATTTAAACCAGTATAACTTTGCCTCCACCGAAACGTTCAAGCCCCAGGAGACATCCCGCCCGGGGATATATGTCTGCGGCAGTTTACAAGGACCCAAAGATATCCCCGAGTCCATCACCGCTGCCAGTGCGGCGGCCTTTTCGGCCGGCGGCAGCCTGGCCCGGGCCCGGGGAACCCTGACCAAACAAGAAACTGTGGCCGATGAAATCGACGTCGCCGAACAGTCCCCGCGGATCGGTGTTTTTGTGTGCTGTTGCGGGATCAACATCGCCGCATCGGTCGACGTTGAGGCGGTGGCGGCTTATGCGGCCGGGCTTCCCCAGGTGGTCTATTCGGACGTCAGCGTCTTCACCTGTTCGCAGGATGCCCAGAAAGCCATGCGGGAGGTCATCCGGGAGAAAGGAATCAACCGCGTGGTGGTGGCGGCCTGTTCGCCCAAGACCCACGGCGAAATCTTCATGGACAACCTGAAAGCCGCCGGGCTGAACCGCTATCTGTTTGAAATGGCCAATATCCGCAACCAGAATTCCTGGGTGCATGGCGACGATCCCGAAGAAGCCACCCACAAGGCCAAGGAATTGGTGCGCGGGGCGGTGTCCCGCTGCGCCACACTGACCCCGTTGCGTGAGAAGAAAATCCCCATCAATCAACGGGCCCTGGTGGTGGGCGGGGGCGTGGCCGGCATGAATGCCGCCCTGGGCCTGGCCGATCAAGGGTTTGAAGTGGCCCTCATCGAAAAGGAGGAACAGTTGGGGGGGCTGGCCACCCGTATCACCCACACCATCGATGGCGCCGATGTGGGCCGGTACATCGACGACCTCGTCAAAAAAGTCAATGACCATTCGGGCATTCAGGTTCTGACCCAGACCCTTATCGTTCAATTTTCCGGCTACAAAGGCAATTTCACGACAGAGGTTCTGGTGGGTCCGGGCATGTACGAACGCAAGATCGAGCACGGCGTGGCCATCATCGCCACCGGTGCCGCTGAATACCGGCCGACGGAGTACTCCTATGGGACGCACCCGGGCATCATGACCCAGCTCGAGCTCGAGTCCTACCTGCAAACCAATGGCAGTCGGGAACTGAATCAAGTGGTCATGATTCAGTGTGTCGGCTCCCGCAGCGATGCCAATCCGGACTGCTCCAAAGTCTGCTGCCAGACAGCGGTGAAAAACGCCCTGGCCTTGAAGCAGCAGAACCCGGACGTCGATATCTGCGTCTTGTATCGGGATGTGCGAACCTATGGGCTCATGGAGGACTATTATACCGAGGCGCGGCGTTTGGGCGTCTATTTTGTGCGCTATGATCCCGACGACCCGCCCGTGGTCGATCCATCCGTCGGTGACGGTATCCAGGTCTCCTTTCAAAACCACGTGCTGGGCCGGCGCATGACCCTGCGCGCAGACCTGGTTGCTTTGAGCGCCGGCATGCAGGCGACGGATACCGAAGAGTTGACATCCATCATGAAACTGGGACGCAACGCCCAGGGCTATTTTATGGAGGCCCATGTAAAGCTCCGGCCGGTAGACATGCCCACGGAAGGACTGTTTGTGTGCGGGACCGCCCAGGGGCCCAAAACCATCTCCGAATCGATCTCCCAGGCCGGCGCGGCAGTCTCGCGAGCCACCACGTTTCTCTCCCGGCCCTATCTGACCCTGTCGGCCATCACCGCCAAGGTGGCATCCGAGCAGTGCGCCGCCTGTTTGATTTGTGTGCGCGCGTGCCCGTTCCATGTGCCGGTGATCAATGCCGACGGGGTCAGCGAGATTGATGAAGCGCAGTGCCAAGGCTGCGGCGTGTGCGCGGCAGAATGCCCGGCCAAGGCCATCGAGCTGAATTGGTATGAAGACAAACAATTGCTCAGCAAGGTGGACGCCTTGCTCAAAGGAGTTTTATGAATCCCGATTTCAAACCCATTATCATCGCGTTTTGCTGTAACTTCTGAGGATACAGTGCGGCGGACCTGGCAGGTTCGATGCGGCTGTCCTATTCATCGAGCATCAAAATCATCCTCGTGCCCTGCACCGGCAAGGTCGATGTGATCCACATGCTGCGTGCATTTGAAAAAGGGGCCGACGGCGTCTATGTGCTGGGTTGTATCGAGGGTGATTGCCATTTCAATAACGGCAACTTAAGGGCCAAAAAGCGTGTGGAGCAGGTGGCCGATCTGCTCGACAAGGTGGGCGTCGGAGCCGATCGCGTGGCCATGTACAATCTCTCCTCTTCCGAAGCACCGCGCTTCGTGGAAATTGCGCTGGAGATGACCGAGCGGATATCCGCCCTGGGACCCAATCCAATTAAAGCAGCCAAACAAAAGAGAGTAGCCTAAATGATTATTGCAGACAAAAAACCGATAGAGGAGATCATTGAGCAGATTACGCCGTTTGAGAATATCCTCATTTTGGGGTGCAACGAGTGCGTTACCGTGTGTGAAGCCGGCGGCAAGAAAGAGGTCGAAATACTGGCGTCGGCCCTGCGGATATACTTTTTGAACCAGGGCCGGGAAGTAAATATCGATGAGGAAACCATCGAGCGGCAGTGCGATCACGAATACCTGGAAGTGCTGCGAGGCCGGGTCGGCCGGTATCAGGCGGTGGTGTCGCTGGCCTGCGGCGTCGGTGTCCAATTCATGGCCGAAACGTATAAGAAACTGGAGATCTTTCCCGGCGTCAACACCTGTTTTCTGGGCGCCACCGAGAGCCGGGGCGTATGGGTCGAACGGTGCCAGGCCTGCGGCGCCTGCATTTTAGCGCGCACGGGGGGCATCTGCCCGGTGGCTCGCTGCGCCAAGCGCGTCATGAACGGCCCGTGCGGCGGATCCACCAAAGGAAAATGCGAAATCGACAAATCGCTCGATTGCGTCTGGCAGTTGATCATTGACCGTCTGAAGAACTTGGGACGATTGGACGAATATGAAACGGTCGCTCCAATCAAGGACTGGTCGAGCGACAGGGCCGGAGGCCCGCGCAAAGTCATCAGGGAGGATGTGCAATAATGAATGTGGCCACGCCTAGCAAACTCGAAAAGATTCTCACCTCCGGACAGCTTGCCGTAACCTCCGAATGCGGACCGCCCCGGGGCACTGACATGGATGTGATTACCCGCAAGGCCGATCTGATCAAGGATCATGTGGATGCCATCAATATCACGGACAACCAGACCTCGGTTACGAGGATGTGCAGTCTGGCGGCCTGTATCCGCTTAAAACTGATGGGCCTGGAGCCGGTCCTGCAAATGGTCACCCGGGACCGCAACCGTATCGGCCTTCAAAGCGATATCCTGGGGGCGGCCGCATTTGATATCCATAATATTTTGTGCCTTACGGGCGACCATCAGAGCTTCGGCGATTGCGCCGCCGGTCAGAATGTTCACGATCTGGATTCCATTCAACTCATCCAGACGGTCCGTCATATGCGCGATGAGCATAAATTGCTGGGCGGGGATGCGATCGATCGCCCACCGAAGATGTTCGTGGGCGCCGCAGCCAATCCCTTTGCCGATCCGTTTGAAATTCGCGTTCCGCGGCTGGCCAAGAAAATCGCAGCCGGCGTCGAGTTTATCCAGACCCAGTGCATCTATAACCTCGACAAATTTGAACAATGGATCCGGTTGGCCGGAGAGAGGGGACTGCTGGACAACGTTTACATCCTGGCGGGGGTGACACCCTTGAAATCCGCGGGCATGGCCCGCTATATGAAAAACCGGGTGCCCGGAATGGAAGTTCCGGACGAGGTCGTCAAACGGATGGCGGGTGCTCCCAAGGAGAAACAGGCCGAAGAAGGGATCAATATCTGTGTCGAATCGATCCAGCGCCTCAAGGAGGTCGAAGGGGTGCGGGGATTTCACGTGATGGCCATTGAATGGGAGGAAAAGGTACCCGAAATCGTTGAACGGGCCGGACTTTATCCGCGGCCTGACGTTTAAAGTATAGTTTAAACTGGTGTAACTCACAAACTGCTTCGGAAAATTAACTTAATGTAAGTCCGACTTCGTTTTAGTTATGTTCCGTATAACTTCAACACGCAAAGGAGAATCCCATGAGTGAAGCGAAGAGAATTCTGGTTGTCGATGATGAGCCCGATTTTGCAGCCATCGTTCAAGATAATTTGAAAAAAGAAGGCTTTGCGGTGGAAATCGCCTATGACGGGGTGGAGGCCCTGGAAAAGGTGAAGGCCGATCCACCGGATGCCATTATTCTGGATGTCATGATGCCTGAAAAGGATGGGTATGCCGTGTGTGCGGAGTTGAAAGCCGACGAGAAGTATCGGGACATCCCCATCGTCATGTTGACGGCAGTGGCCGATCATGTCAACTCGACGAGCTATTCTCACCATGATGGATTGAGCATGGAGGCGGACGACTATTTGCCCAAACCGGCATCGGCAGAAGAAATTTCCGCCAAAATAAAAAATCTACTGGTCTAGTTTATATTCTGCGGTCCTAACGGGAAATGGAAGATGCTTTTTCAAGTCAGCCTATATGCGGCGCTAGTGGTATGCGGATGCGGTCTTTTATACAAGATGACGACCTGGTTTCGATATCGTCTGGATATTGAACATGAACACACACCGGCTCAGCGGGTGGGCGCATTTGTCAAAGGATGTCTGGCCACCGTGCTGAGCAGGCGCCTGATCACCTTGGTCAGGGTAGTGGTGCTGGATGTTCTGCTTCAAGTGCGAACCTTGCGTGAAAGCCGAACCCGCTGGATCATGCATATCTGTATGATGTACGGCTTTCTGGCTTTACTGCTGTTGCATGCTCTGGAAAGTTTCGTCTCCGAGAATCTGTTCACGGATTACTACTCCACTCTGAGTCCCTTTCTGTTGATTCGCAACCTGGCCTTTGTTCTGGTGATGGTCGGCGTGATCCTGGCGGTTTACCGAAGATCGGTCAGGCCGCAGGCGCGCCTGATGACCAGCCGGGCAGATCGTTTTATACTGATCACTCTGGCCGTCGTGATGCTTTCGGGGGTTGTGTTGGAAGGCAGTAAAATCGTCTCCTTTACCAGCTATCAGGAGATGGTGGATGATTACGCCGCACTGGATGACCCGGAGGATGAGAAAGCCCTGGCAAGTTATTGGTCGGCCCATTACGGCGCCGTCATCCCTGACCTGAAAGCGCCCTTTGATGCCGACGCTTTAGAGGCGGGGGCCGAGTTGCACGAAAACTATTGTGCCGAATGTCATTCCCGGCCGCAATGGGCTTTTGCCGGTTACAGCCTTTCCCGGCTGATGAAACCGATGGCCCTGTTTCTGGATCGGGCCGGGCTGCCGACCATCCTGTGGCACGTGCACTATCTGGCCTGTTTTCTCGGGTTGGCATTGCTGCCGTTCAGCAAATTCCTGCACATCGTTACCACCCCCCTCAGCCTGATGGTTAACGCAGTGATGGATGACGAAACGTCGGACCCGGCCAATATCGAAACCCGGCAGATCATGGAGGCGGATGCCTGCACCCATTGCGGCGCCTGTACCCAGCAATGTGCGGTGGGCGTCATTTTCGAAGCCATGGCCAACGCGTCGATTTTGCCCTCGGAGAAAATCTCCCTCACCCGCTTGCTGACGTCCGGACAGGCTGTAAATGGGGACCAGGTCAGGTCGCTGCAGTCCGGATTTTATTTGTGCACCAATTGTCATCGTTGCACCGATGTCTGCCCGGCCGGGATCAACCTTCAGCAGCTATGGTTTAAAACCAGGGAGTACATCTTCAGCAAGGGTCCTCCGGATACGATGTTGTTGTCACCACTCTCCTATTACCGGGGGCTCATGGCGCCCCGGATTTCCAGGGCCGCTTATGAACAACCGCTTGCGCGTGTCAAAAAGCATGTCTCCTCGGTATTCGAGTTTTCCGATCAGGCCCCCGATTTAGAGCCGCAACAGATGGATGAAAACTTCAGGTCGGCAATGAAAACATCCGCCCAGAGCGCCACTTTTTCAGCCTGTTTCACCTGTTCGACCTGCACGTCGGTTTGCCCGGTGGTGAAGTCCTATGACGATCCTCAGGCGGCACTCGATATGATGCCCCACCAGATCATGCATGCCGCCGCCATCGGCCTGCGCGACATGGTTTTCGGCTCCCGCATGCTGTGGAGCTGTTTGGGCTGCTACCAGTGCCAGGAAGCCTGCCCCCAGGCAGTGCCTGTTGCCGATGTGTTTAGCGAGTGCAAAGGCTTGGCCCGCAACTATTTGAACCGGCAGCCGATGGTTGCCTAACAGGTTGATTGAATGGGGATCCCGATGAAATTT
>JASFGJ010000207.1:0-7276 GCA_050123815.1 Desulfobacteraceae bacterium | reverse complement strand
GGAGCGCGTCGAGACTTTTCAAACCGCCCGTTCAGGCATCAAGCGCTTTGTGGACAATTTTCTATTTTTCCTGAAACTCGTCGGGCTGTTCATCTTGATGGTTGCCGGACTGGGGATTCAAGGCACGTTGACCGCGCTGCTCAACGAGAAACAGCGCTCCATCGCCATCATGAAAACCGTGGGGGCGACCAACCGCTATATTGCGCTGCACTTTATGCTGATTGTACTGCTGTTGGGCGTTTTAGGAACCCTGGCGGGTATTGCATCCGGGGCCTTCGTGCAACGTGTCCTGGCATGGATGCTGTCGCCGTTTCTTCCCGAAGGATTGGGGCTGTCTGTTTCATGGACCGGCATCCTGGAAGGGATCGTATTGGGATTTGCCGTTGTTCTGCTTTTCTCATTTCTACCGCTGCAGCGCCTCAAGCACATGCGCCCCATGATGATCTTTCGCGACCAACCGGCGGAAAGCTCCCGCCGCTGGCCCTACTACGCCGGCATCGGCATGTTTACCCTCTTTTTCTTCGGCCTGGTCCTGTGGCACATGAAAGAGTTGCGGTTCGGACTCTATTTCGTCGGAGGTCTCCTGGGGCTGATCGCAGCAGCGGCGTTGCTGACACAGGCGGCCCTTTCGGGTATCCGCAAACTCCCGGTCAGCCACCTGGTCATCCGCCAGGCGATTCGGGGACTGTTTCGCAAGGGAAACGCCGCCCGCAGCACGGTAGTCACCCTGACGGCATCATTGACCGTTATCTTCACCATCTATCTGATCGAAAAAAATCTCGACGCCACCTTTGTGCACTCCTATCCCAAAGATTCACCCAATGCCTACTTTGTCGATATCCAACCCGATCAGAAAGAAGCCTTTGCCGAAACCATCGGACAAGCGGTTCAATTCTACCCCATTATTCGGGCGCGGATCACCGCCTTAAACGACAGCAAGATTGACCGCAGCCGGGAGCGACGCAAACGGCGCGACAACTTTTCACGGGTGTTCAATCTGACATACCGCAGCCACCTGCTAAAGGACGAGGCCATGCTGGAAGGCAAAGAGTTGTTTCGCGACGACTGGCAGCAGGTGCAGGTGTCGATTCTGGATACGGTGGTGGAGATGCGCCCCATGAAAATCGGCGACACCATCGATTTTAAGATCCAGGGAGTCCCGCTCAAGGCGCGGATTTCCAGCATCCGCACCCGCAAAAGCGAATCTTTTGCGCCCTTTTTCTATTTTGTCTTTCCAGAGACTGTCCTGGACAAAGCGCCCCAAACACTTTTTGCCGCACTGCGGATCGCCCCTCAAAAGCTGGAACGCTTGCAGACCCGCATCGCCAACCGGTTTCCCAACATCAGTACCATCGACATGTCACGGACCATATCCGTTTTGGCCGGATTGATGAGCCGCCTCTCCCGCATCGTCCGCACCTTCAGCCTTTTCAGCATTGTTGCGGGCATCCTGATACTGGTCAGCGCCGTGTTTGCCACCCGCGCCGAGCGGATCACCGAGTGCGTTTACTACAAGATTCTCGGTGCCGACAAACGGTTTGTCCAAAAGGTCTTCGCCCTGGAAAATTTGCTGCTCGGTGGATTGAGCAGCCTGCTCGCACTGATCATGGCCCAGGCCGGTTCATACTGGGTCTGCCGGACCAAACTCGATATCGACTATCAGCCATTTTTTGCGGCGTCGTCAGCAATGATTGCGGCGACCCTGCTGCTGGTATTGGTTGTGGGCATGACCGCCTCCTGGTCCATCATGGAACAAAAACCTGTGCGCATTTTGAGGGAACAAGCCGATGCGTGACGCCAAACCAGACCGAAACCATCGATTTTCGAATCCAGCAAAAGCTCTCTTTGGACTATTGGGGCTGATCCTTTGGATTCCCATCGCCGTCAGTTGCAGCGGCGATCCGCCCACCGCAGCGAAAACCCGTCCCACATCGTCTCCGACACCCCGATACGAGGGCACCATCGTGGCCATGGGCGACAGCCTGACCGCCGGTCTGGGGCTTGCGGAAGAGGAGGCCTATCCGGCCCAGCTGGCACGCCGTCTCAGCGCGGCAGGCCATCCGTTCAAGGTGGTCAACGCCGGCGTCAGCGGTGAGACCAGCAGCGGGGCTCTATCGCGCGTTGAATGGGTGATCGCATCGTTGAAGCCCGATATCGTCATCCTCGAAACCGGGGCCAACGACGGCTTGCGGGGCATTGATCCGGCACTGCTCGAGGCCAACCTGAACCGGCTGATCACCATTTTCAAGACCCACAAAATCGAGGTCGTTCTGGCGGGCATGCAGATGCTGCCCAACCTGGGACCGGATTATACAAGCGCGTTTAAGACGATCTACCCGCGCATTGCACAGCAACACCGGATCATCCTGATACCGTTTTTCCTTGACGGTGTCGCCGGCCGGGACGACCTCAATCAGCCGGACAAAATTCATCCCACCGCCGCAGGCTACACCCGAATCGTGGACACGATCTACCCGTTTGTATTAAATGCCATTGATACATGGAAAAAAAACAGCCATAACTAGCATACTATGACCAAAAAGGCAGTAATCTTCGATCTTGACGGCACATTGCTCGATACCTTGGCGGACATCGCCGACGCCGCAAACCGCGTGCTGGCGGCCAACGGTTATCCCAAACACCCCGAACAGGACTATCGTCGGTTCGTGGGAGACGGTTCCGCGATGTTGATCAAGCGGACGCTGCCCCCGGATCACCGCGATACCGAAAACGTTCAAACCTGCCTGCAGCGCTTTATCGCAGACTACACGCAACATTGGCACCGCAAAACAGCCCCTTACCCGGGAATCATGGAATTGCTGGAAACGCTGCAGACAAAACGACTCAAATTGGCTGTGGTTACCAACAAGCCCCATCGCTTTGCCGAGAAAATGATCGCGCACTATTTTCCCAAGACCGCCTTCGATCCGATATTCGGGCAGCGCGAGGAGATCCCCAAAAAGCCGGACCCGACACAAGCACTGGCGGCGGCTCTGCAGATGGAGGTGGCACCGCAAGCGTGCCTGTTTGTGGGCGACAGCGACGTGGACATCGAGACGGCCCGGCGGGCCGGCATGCCGTCCATCGGAGCGAGCTGGGGATTTCGTCCAAAATCGGAACTGATCGATGCCGGAGCGGATCACATCATCGATAACCCCATGGAAGTCCTATCCTATTTAGGCGCTATGTAATTAATTCTATTATTCAAATTGTTTTACGTCTTCCGGTCTCACGTCTCGATGGTCTCGTAAAAGTCACCAAAAAGAAATAGTTTATAAAACCACGAAGGACACGAAGCTGAAAATATTATGTATTTTTTTATTTCTTCGTGTTCTTCGTGTCCTTCGTGGTAAAAATTTGACTTTATACGAATTCATCACATCTTGACACCGAACACCTAAGGATTAAATTGAAACCTTGGCTTCTCGCGGGCGAAGCACAAACAAATAAGTAACAGGAAGTTCTGATGATCGATACATTAGATCCAGTTCTATTAGCACGCATCCAGTTCGCATTCACCATCTCCTTTCACATCCTTTTCCCGGCATTTACCATCGGTCTGGCCAGCTGGCTGGCCGTTCTGGAATGGCGCTGGCTCAAGACGGGCAAGCCGGTGTACGCCGAAATCTACCGGATGTGGGTCAAGATATTTGCCGTTACCTTCGGCATGGGGGTGGTTTCCGGGGTGGTCATGTCCTTTCAATTCGGCACCAACTGGTCCGTCTTTTCCGATCGAACCGGCAATGTACTGGGGCCGCTGTTGGCATTTGAGGTGCTGACCGCCTTTTTTCTGGAAGCCTCATTTCTGGGTATTATGCTTTTCGGTTGGAACCGGGTGAGTCCCAAGATGCATTTTGCCGCCACCATCATCGTTGCGGTAGGCACATTGATTTCGGCGTTCTGGATCTTATCGGCCAACAGCTGGATGCACACCCCCCAGGGTTTTCGCGAAGGTGCGCAGGGTCTGTTTTACCCCACCAGTTGGTGGCGGATCATTTTCAATCCGTCGTTTCCCTATCGGTTCGTGCACATGGTCACGGCGGCCTATCTGACCACGGCTTTTTCCGTGGCCGGTGTCGGCGCATTTTACTTGTGGCGCAGACGCCATGTCGCCCAGGCGCGCGTCATGCTGGGCATGGCCATGATCATGGCCGTATTTGTGGCCCCGGGGCAACTGCTGGTAGGCGACATGCACGGGCTCAACACCCTGGAACATCAACCGGCCAAGGTGGCAGCCATGGAGGGGTTGTGGGAGACCCAGCGCGGAGCGCCGCTGAACCTGTTCGGCCTGCCCGATCAGGAGCGGGAAGTAACCCGTTACGCTATCGAGATACCCAACCTTTCCAGTTTGATTCTTACCCACGAATGGGATGGTGAGGTCAAAGGGCTGAAAGAGTGGCCCAAGGAGGACCGCCCGCCGGCGGCATTGGTGTTCTGGTGCTTTCGCCTCATGGTGGGAATCGGCATGCTGATGATCCTGACAGGCGTTATCGCCATTGTCCTGCATTTTAAAAAACGGCTGTTCGACACCCGCTGGTTTCAATACTGGTGCATGGCATTGACTCCCTCGGGATTCGTTGCCGTGCTGGCCGGATGGTTCGTGACCGAAGTCGGCCGTCAGCCATGGATCATCCACAACGTAATGCGCAGCTCCGAATCGGTATCGCCGGTGGTGGGCACATCCATCGCCATCTCGCTGGCCGCTTTTGTCTTTACCTACCTGTTTGTCTTCGGCGCAGGGACCTACTATATCATAAAGCTGATTCGCAAGGGCCCCCAAACCCAGGAAGAGGCCTACGGCGCCCATGGCGTGACCAAACCGCCGCTGCTCAGCGGCATGGTACACGGTAAAGCGAAAGGAGGCGACCATGTTTAGCTTTGAAAGCTTCCTGGATCTGCCGTTGATCTGGTTCAGCATCATCGCCACGGCGATCTTTCTGTATGTTCTGTTGGACGGATTTGATCTGGGAGTGGGAATTCTGTTCCCGTTTGCGCCGTCGGATCAGTGCCGTGACCGCATGATGAACTCCATCGCACCGTTTTGGGACGGCAATGAAACCTGGCTGGTGTTGAGCGGTGGCGGAATGTTCGCCGCTTTTCCACTGGCGTATGCGGTGTTGATGCCGGCGCTCTATATACCGGTGATCTTGATGCTGCTGGGGCTGATCTTCCGGGGCGTGGCGTTTGAGTTCCGCTTCAAAGCCAGTGGGAAATCCCGCCGCATCTGGGACTATGCCTTCCATTTCGGATCGCTGGCGGCCGCCCTGATGCAGGGGATGATCCTGGGTGCGTTCGTCCAGGGCTTCGAGGTCCAGGGACGCACCTTTGCCGGCGGATCCTTTGACTGGCTCAATGCCTACAGTGTAATGACCGGCGTGGCGGTAGCCTTCGGTTACGCCTTGCTGGGCGCCACCTGGCTGGTCATGAAAACCGATGAGGTAACGCAGCAGTGGGCCCGCAAATGCGCCAGCTATGTCCTGGGGTTTGTGGGGCTGTTTATGGCCATCGTCAGCATCAGCATGCCCTTGATGAATGCCGATGTAAAAACGCTGTGGTTCAGCCTGCCCAATTTTTTCTACCTGCTGCCCGTACCGCTGCTGACCCTGGCGCTGTTCATCTTCATCTGGCGTGACTTGCACGCCGAAAGTGAATATCGCCCCTTTTTCCTGAGCGTCGGGGTGTTTCTGATGGGATATTTCGGATTGGGGATCAGCCTGTGGCCCTGGCTGGTGCCGTTTGCCATCGACTTTCGCCAGGCAGCCGCGGCCGGCACGTCGCAATCGCTGATGCTGGTCGGTACGGCGATCATGCTGCCGGCCGTTCTGGCTTACACCGCGTTCAGCTACTATCTGTTCAGAGGGAAATCCTCACATGAAGGGGTTTACTAAACGGCAGCGCCAATGGCTCTGGTTTATCGGGCTCTGGTGCGCAGGGCTCGCCGCCACCATGCTTCTGGCCTCGCTGACCCGATGGCTTGCATCCAGTTCTTAATTGTTGCCGGCTCCCCGAGCCGGTTTGGATACTTAAACGCCTCAGGTGCCGCCGTAGCCGACGGTCACCTTGTCACCCTCCACGATGACCGGCACCTTGCGTTGCCCGTTGGAGTAATTGAGCATCTCTTCGAGCTTGCCGGTTTCTTTTTTGACATCATAATAGGTGTGGCCCTGCAAAGCCTTCCTGGCTCTGTCGGTGTAAGGTCAGCCTGATTTTCCGTAGATCCTGATGTTTGGGGCCATTTGTTCCTCCATGAAGAAAAATATCAGCTACAGTTTGATCGCTATCCGGTGGCCGTCGCCGATAAATTCGATAATAAAACCAGTTTTGACAACCTCCTTAAGTTTACGGCAGATTGCCACCGTTATACCACAAAACGGAAGATAGATCGTGTGCTATTGTTCTTCTTTCACCGAACCCGGTCCGGCCAGGGGTTTGAAGCGTTTTTTGCTCGCACCGCAGACCGGGCAGCACCAGTCGTCCGGCATATCTTCAAAGGCGGTCCCCTTTTTGATTTTTGCCTTTCGATCGCCGCGGTCCGGATCATATATACAGCCGCAGTTCACCATCTGACATTGATACATCTCTTCCGGATTTGCCATCGTCCGCCCCCTTGGTTGCGTTGTGGTTTGCATCGATTTTTCCGGCGCTCGCCGCGGCTCGCCGGGCGGTATGCTCAAGAACATAACCATTGTACGACCCGTTTCAACGACAGCACAATCAGCGGCCGGCGCTGCGGCCCGGCAACCCGCTGTCGGTGTGCCAGGGCGCTACTTTTGGGCATATCCGATCACGCCGCAGGCCACACGCGCACCCGCGCCGCCCGTGGGCTGCGTCTTAAATGGGTTTATCTTTAAGAAAAGATGGATAGCGGTAGACGAAGCCCCGGCTTGGCTGCTATCGTATCTCAATTGTATGCAAAATGTCTATTGGCTAACCAACAAACAAGGGGATAAATCGATGGATCTTGGAATTGAGGGGAAAGTCGCGCTGGTCGCTGCGGCAAGCCAAGGACTGGGCAGGGGGTGCGCCCGGCAACTGGCTGCCGAACATTGTCGTGTGGCGATTTGTGGACGGGATGGCGATGCTGCCCAGCGCACCGCCCGGGAGATTTCATCCCAGACCGGATCGCAAGTGGTGGGCTTCAGCGCAGACGTGAGCCGTGCGCAAGAGGTTCAAGGATTGCTCGGCGATGTCCGTAAAACGCTGGGAGATCCGCAAATCGTGGTCACCAACGCGGGCGGGCCGCCGCCGGGTACTTTTGCCAGCACGCCGCTGGAAG
>JASFGJ010000206.1:0-7280 GCA_050123815.1 Desulfobacteraceae bacterium | reverse complement strand
ATGGTTACCCCAGCGGCATGCTCCAGGGGATTTCGGTGGATGAAGACGGTATTTTCACCGGGCTCTATTCGAACGGCACCATGCTCTCGTTTGCGCAGGTCGCTTTGGCGGATTTTGCCAGCTACTCCGGGCTGGCCAAGCAGGGCAGCAATCTGTACACATCGTCACTGGCATCCGGACAGCCGGTCATCTCCGCGCCGAATACGGCAGGCGTTGGCGCCATTGCGCCCAGCAGCCTGGAGATGTCCAATGTGGATCTCGCCAAAGAGTTCGTTGAATTGATTACGACTCAGCGCGCTTTTCAAGCCAATTCAAAGGTCATCACAACCAGTGATGAGGTGCTTTCCGAGCTGATCAACATTAAGCGATAAGTTAGAGGTCACGGGGGATGGACGGTGCTCGGTCATCCCCCATAGACGCTTAATATTTTATATAAAATGAGTTGCCATACCAGGCCGGCACAGAGGCCCCGCACAAGACCAGCGGGACAGGCCGGCCCTACGTTGGAAATAACACCGTTTGTCGTAAAAAATGGTCTTCGTAGGGCCGGGCTCTGTCCCGGCCGCTCAATTACACGCACGAGCACGAAGAAGAAACGCCTGGGGTTTTAAAGTATCGAACCACGCGCAATTCATCTGTCAATGCGTTGACTGTTTACCGAAGAATTTGACGCTGCCGCCTAAATCGACTGCTCAGATTATCCTCTCTATCCACCAAACGACACGCCTTTATTTGCATAAAAACCAATTAACTATAAGTAAATATTGAGAAATAAATCCTTTCCCTAGAGTCGGCCTTTAAATGGCACATTCCGTGCTAAACCAAGTGTTTGAATATTTCCGTACGACTTATTGTCAACGACTTGGAGGCATATGTGGATTTAGCCACCCTACTTGGAATTGTGGTTGCCAGCGGACTGGTGGTCAGTTCGATACTATTGGGGGGGTCGGGTGCCTGGTTTATCAACTACCCATCGATGATGATCGTCATCGGTGGCACCATGGGGGCAACATTGATCAACTATCCGCTTTCGGATGTGATCAGCGTCTTTAAAGTGACAAAGAACGCATTCCGGCATCGGTCGTTGAGTCCCATCCATCTGATTCCAAGAATGGTCGAATTTGCCAAAAAAGCGCGCCGGGAAGGCATTCTCTCCTTCGAGGCTCAAGTCAAGGAAATCGACGATCCGTTCATGAAACGCTGCTTAAATATGGCGATAGACGGTATGGAGGCCGAATCCATCGAAGATGTGGTCTCCACTGAAATTCTCTGGCTTGAGGAACGGCACCGTCTGGGCGCGGAGATATTTTCGACCATGGGCGCGTTTGCCCCTGCCGTCGGCATGCTGGGCACCATTATCGGCCTGGTCCAAATGTTGATGCAGATGACCGATCCAACGGCGATCGGTGCTCCCATGGCCGTCGCACTTCTGACCACCTTCTACGGCGTCATGCTGGCCAACCTGCTGTTTTTGCCGATATCGGGCAAGCTCAGGGTTCGCAGCCGGCAGGAGATTCTGGCAAAGCAAATGGTGCTGCAAGGGATTCTATCCATCCAGGAAGGGGACAGCCACCACATCGTTGAACAGAAGCTGAAAGCGTTTATCTCCCCCAAGGCGCGTGCCGCGCATGAAGGGCGGGCTTGACATGTTGAAACGTGGACACAGCCGCAAACGACATGATGCCGGGCTCCAGCCCGATATCGGTGGGTGGCAGTTGGTCTATACCGGGTTTGTTTTGATTCTATTGTGCTTTTTTATCATGCTGACCTCCTTCGCCTCATTGGAACAATCGAAAATATCGCGATTTGCACGGGCATTTTCAACTGCCGTCACCGTATTCAGCGGTGGCCGGAGTTTGGAAAGAGGAGCCACCATGGTGGATGCCCAAGCCATGATCATGGACAAGGAAGATAAAATGGCGCAACTGTTCGAAACCGTCAGAGCGCTCAAACAGAGCAGCGAGCTGCACCAAGTGACGTTGAGCAGAGGCAACCGTGGTGTGGTGATGACCCTGTCGGACAACCTGTTGTTTTCCAGTGGGGATGCAAACCTGTCCAAGGCTGCCATACCGCTGCTGGTCAAGATCGGTCAAATTATCAAACGCGTGCAGGTGCCCGTTGAAATCGAGGGGCATACCGACAACGTTCCCATTCGGACCTTTGCCTATCCATCGAATTGGGAGCTTTCGACCGCCCGTGCGGTCAACGTTCTGCGGTTTTTAATTGAACAAAACGCCATTTCCACTCAAAAACTGAGCGCCGTCGGTTTCGCCAGCCACCAGCCGGCGGCACCGAACACTTCCGCCGAGGGACGCGCGAAGAATCGTCGAGTGGAAATTATCTTCAAGCTTCATTAGAAGGGATTCGAAGTGTGGGACAACTGCATCGAAAACAGACAATGACCAACGATGCGTGCATCAATGGTCAGGGCTGGCTGACAACCTTCAACGATTTGGCGACGCTGTTGATGGTTTTTTTTGTGCTGCTGTTTGCCATGGGAAGCTTGGATGCCAGGCGCTTTAAAAATTTCCAGAATGCCTTGCAAAGCGCGATGGGGATTCTTCACGAAGGACGGCGCGTACCGGTTGGTTTGATCTCGGATGAGACAAAAATCGAGGCGCCATCAACCGAAACTTCGCAGGCGCCGGCGGATTCAAACGATCCGTTGGAACAGATCCAGAAGACGCAGGGACTTGAAGCGAAATACACGCCGCGTGGCATCCAGTTGACACTTAACGACAGCCTGCTTTTTCAATCCGGCAGTGCAACCTTGACCGCCGACGGGGAGAATCTGCTGCGGCGGGTCAGCCGGATCATCGAACCCATCGGGCGGCGTGTTCGGGTGGAAGGACACAGTGACAATGTTCCGATCGCGACGGCACGTTATCCCAGTAACTGGGAGCTTTCAACCGCGCGGGCCGTCAATGTGGTCAAATACTTTGTGCAACAGGGCCGGATCGACCCAGGACTGCTGTCCGCTGTCGGGTATGCAGATGTCAAACCGCGGGTATCGAACGATTCAGAGGCCCAACGGGCAAAAAACCGAAGGGTCGAAATCATATTGGGTCAAGTCAATGAAACTCAGGCCGCCGAGTAAGCAACGAGTGGCTGACGGAGGAACCAACGATGTCTAAGAGCGTCTTAATTATCATTATCGCCGCATTCGTCCTCATCATGGGTATGATGGGCGGCGGATTTTTTCTGATGTGGAAACAAATGTCCGCAGCGGTGGCTCAGGTGAATCAAAATGATACGGAGGAGGCGGATGCCGAAGCCGTAGAGGAGGAGCAGGAAGTAACCATTGGTCCGATGTACAAAATGGATACCATGATTGTGAATCTGGCCGACCGCGGAGGCAAACGCTACCTTCGGGTGACCATGCAGTTTGAGCTGAGCACCCCGGAAGTGGTGGAAGAGATCGATATGCGCCTGCCGCAGATACGGGACACCATTCTGATGATTTTACCCGCAAAGCAATACGCCGATATCAGCACCACCCAGGGCAAAGTAACGCTGCGGGAAGAACTGATGGCCCAGCTGAACGGATATCTGAAAAAAGGTGCCATCAACACCATTTACTTCACCGAATTTGTCGTTCAATAACGAAAGCATCCAATGTCCGATAAAATACTATCCCAGGAAGAGATAGATGCGCTGCTTAGCGCTATGGACAGCGGCGAGGTCGAGATTGACGAAGCGCCTGAGCAGGAGTCCAAAGCCGAAGCCAAACCCTATGATCTTACCTCGCAGAGCCTCATGCTCCGCGACCAGTTTGACGCTTTGGATGAAGTGTATGACAAGTTCGTCAATTTGCTGAACGTTCGACTGGCTGGGACCTTGCAGCACCCCATTGAAGTAAAAATGATGTCCAAGGAGATTGTGAAATTCGGCGAGTTCATGCAGGCCTTTTCCAATCCAACCGGTTTCAACATCTATTCCATGGCACCGTTGATCGGCAAGGCCATGCTGGCGGTCGAACCCAGCCTGGGATTTGCCCTCATCGACTGCATGTTCGGCGGCGCAGGAAGACCGCTGGCCAAAATTCGTGAATTTACCCAGATCGAACAACGCATGCTTCAGCGTTTTTACCAAGAGGTGCTTTTAGAACTGGAGCAAGCCTGGAAAGTCGCTTACAACATCAAAATAAGCTCCAAAAAAACCGAGACCAAACCCGAGTTCGTCAACCTGGTGAGTCCTGGGGACTCGGTGCTGGTATTCGTGTTTTCCATAAACGGGGAGGAATTTTCGGGCAACATCCATATCTGTACGCCTTTTTTAATGCTCGAACCCATCAAAGACAAGTTGTCGTCACGGTATTTGCGTGAAAAAGACAGGGCCCATGTGTTCCGTTCCCAACTAACTGTTCTGTTGAAAGACACCAAAGTCCGCATTGTGGCACAGCTTGGCAAAACCACCCGCACTATCGGACAGATTCTGAATATGGAAGCCGATGATGTGGTCAAGTTGAAAACGGGACCGCAGGATCCGGTGACACTGAACGTCGAAGGGGTGCCGAAATTTCTCGGCATGCCCGGGGTTGTCAAAGGCAATCGCGCCGTCCAGATCACCCGTTTGATAGAAAAAGAAAAAGGAGATTAGGGTAGCATGGCGACACCGGAAAACGACCAGACCATCAAGAATCAAGGCGACATCCCGAATGACGGACAAGCCCAGGTAGGTGAGGGATTGGCTGAGGGCTCAAATGCCGGAAACACGTCATCGAACGAAGATGCCTATGCCTTTAACCGCCTGAGCGCCAACTCGGATGAACGTCATCCAGCCAACCTCGATTTCATCCTGGACATCCCTTTGGAAATTACCGTTGAACTGGGCCGCACCAAAATGTTGATTCACGATCTGCTAAAACTTGGACAGGGATCCGTCATCGAATTGCCGAAAGCTGCCGGAGAGACACTGGAGATTCTGGCAAACAACCGATTGATCGCCAAGGGCGATGTGGTGGTCATGAACGACAAATACGGTATCCGATTGACTGAAGTGATCAGTACCGTTGAACGCCTGGAGAATCTGAAATGAACTATTCCCCTGATTTAACCATGGCGACGTTGAAAATGGTGCTGTCACTGGCCGTTGTATTGGCACTGGTCTGGGGTTTGTCGCGTCTTGCCAAAAAAAAATTACCCATGGCCAATGGCGGCGGAAAAACCGGACTGATCCAGGTGTTGGAAAGCCAGTACCTGGGTATCAAGAAGTCCGTTACGCTGGTCAAAGTACCCGGTTCGGTTTTGGTGCTCGGAGTGAGCCCAGATCGGGTCTCTTTACTTTCGAAGATCGAAGAACCCGAGCTGCTCAGCGGGGTTGAGGCCGACATCAAAGCCCAGCAGACCGGTTTGAGTTTTCGCGCTCAACTACGGCGTTTCACCGGCGCCAAATTGGCGCCGGACAGCGCCGTTGAAAAAGGCATCGAATCATGATGCGAACGATATTCAAGCGCCTGCAACGCCCATTATTTGTCCTGGTTCTGCTGGCAGCGCTTTGGCCCTGCGCCGCCATTGCGGCGGACACAGACACCAACCTGCCCTTGTTCAGCATCGATGTGGATCAAAATCAATCCTCCGGCAAGGTCGGGGTCGTCATGCAGATTTTTCTGCTGCTGACCGTACTATCGCTGGCCCCATCCATTCTGGTCATGCTCACCTCATTTACGCGCATCGCCATCGTGCTCTCGCTGCTGCGCCAGGCCATCGGCTCCAACCAGATTCCCCCCAGCCAGATTATTATCGGGCTCTCTTTGTTTCTGACATTTTTTATCATGACGCCGGTCTGGCAGACCGTCCACCAGGAGGCCGTCAAACCATATCTTGCAAATGAAATCGATTCCACGCAGGCCCTTGAAAAAGCGATGCAGCCGGTCCGAAAGTTCATGATCAAGCAAACGCGGGAAAAAGATTTGTCGATGATGGTGCAAGTGGCCAAAATGCAGCGGCCCAAGAATATCGACGATGTGCCGACGCATGTGCTGATTCCATCGTTTATCATCAGCGAGCTGAAAACGGCCTTTCAAATCGGATTTATGCTCTATGTGCCTTTTTTAATTATTGATATGGTTGTTGCCAGTGTGCTGCTTTCCATGGGCATGATGATGCTGCCGCCGGTGATGGTTTCGTTGCCGTTTAAATTGATGATATTCGTACTGACCGACGGCTGGTACTTGATCGTCGGATCGTTGGTGAAAAGTTTTACCGGATAAATCCTAAAGGATCACCAAAATGACACCTGAATTTATATCGAGCTATTTCATGGAAGCCATCCGTACAGCCATCATGCTGGCCGCTCCCATGCTGACTGTCGGCTTGTTGGTTGGGATTCTCGTCAGTATCTTCCAGGCAGCGACACAGATCAACGAAATGACCCTTGTCTTTGTCCCCAAAATGCTTGGCGTGGCGATCGCACTGCTGGTCTTTTTTCCTTGGATGTTGCGCGTGATTACCGATTTCTCAACCAACTTGTTTATGAATTTGCCGATGTATTTGCGCTAGTGAGCAATTGCTTCGGCCAGGCGACTTCAGGATAGTATCAACGGCATGCTTTCATTATCGTTTCCAATGGACCAAATGGTGCTTTTGTTTTTCATCATGATTCGGGTCAGCGCTATTATGTTCACCCTGCCGTTTCTGGATGCCCGCAACGTTCCGGTGCTGCTCAAAGCCGGACTGGTGCTGGCTGTAAGCTGGATGTTGATGCCGCAACTGAATCTCACTCCACCGGTATTGCCGAGCAGTCCTGTTGCGTTTGGTATCGGCATTGCATCGGAAGTGGGGATCGGCTTGATCATCGGCCTGGCCGTTCAACTGCTGTTTGTCGGCATTCAATTGGCCGGACAGATGGCCGGATTCCAGATGGGGCTTGCCATCGCCAACGTGGTGGACCCGGTTTCCAGCATGCAGATCCCTATGCTTTCCCAATTTCTATATCTGTTTTCAATGGTGCTGTTTTTAAGTCTCGATTTGCACCACCATTTCCTTAAGGCGCTGATGGAAGCTTTTGAAAGAATTCCATTGTGGGGAGCGACCTTCAACGGGAATCTTTTTGATTTGGTGATGAACCTGGCAGCCGATTCCTTTGTTGTTGCCGTTAAAATCGGCGCACCGGTGATGGCGGCAATGCTTTTGACGAGCGTTGCCCTGGGACTGATCGCCAGGACAGTGCCGCAGATGCAGATATTTGTGGTCGCCATGCCCTTGAAAATAGCCTTGGGACTGGCTTTTCTCGGGCTTTCCATCCCATTTTGCGTCAATTTTCTGCAACGCGCTTTTGTT
>JASFGJ010000205.1:0-7280 GCA_050123815.1 Desulfobacteraceae bacterium | reverse complement strand
TCATCTATCGCGATAATACAAAAATACGATCGGGCCCCCTTTGGGGCCCGATTTGTATATAACCCTTGACGTCACTCCCATGGACCGATATCTGATTCCTTCGAAGCGTGGCCCGTCAATTGAAGCGGAGCGAGATTACCCGAAACTGTTATGGCAACCAGGATCACAACACAGACGAAACGTTTATCCCCGGCGGAAACGGCGAACCGCCCCCTGCGCATCGGCCTGCTCAGCTATCGCAGTCATCCCAACTGCGGGGGACAGGGTGTTTACGTACGTCACCTGGCGCAAGCCCTTCATGACCTGGGGCACGCCGTCGAGGTCATCTCGGGTCCGCCCTATCCGGAGTTGGTCAACGGGCTTAAACTGCACCGGCTGCCGAGCCTGGATCTTTACAATCCGCAAAATCTGTTCCGAACCCCCACACTAAGCGAGCTGCGCGACCCAATCAACTTGCTGGAATGGCTGGATGTCAGTACCATGGGGTTTCCCGAACCGTTTACCTTCGGCTTGCGGGCCGTACGGTTTTTGCGGCCGCTGACGCAACGCTTTGATGTGCTGCATGACAACCAGAGCCTCTCGTATGGTATCCGGACCCTGGCCCGGCATATCCCGACAGTGGCTACGATTCATCACGCCATGACGGTGGACCGCGATCTGGCGGTGCGCTCCGAGCGACTGATCTGGAACAAGTTCAAGCAGTTGCGCTGGTACAGTTTCATCGCGATGCAAAAACGGGTGGCATCCTCTCTTTCCCGGATTATCACCGTATCCAGGTTCGCCAGGAACGATATCGCACAGGCTTTCAACATTGCCAGGGACAAATTCACCATTGCGGCCAACGGCATCGACAGCCGCCGCTTTCATCCGCTGCCGGAGATCGAACGGCGGCGCTGCCGTCTAATCGTCACCAGCAGCGCGGACACTCCCCTCAAAGGTCTCAAATACCTGCTGCAAGCCGTGGCCGCCTTGATACCGAAACGGCCGGAACTGCATGTGGTGGTGGTGGGAACGCCAAAAAAGGAGAGTTCAATCCCGTCATTAATTCACGCCCTGGGCCTGGACCGGCATGTGGAGTTCACCGGTGCCATCAGTCAGGCCGAGTTTGTGCGTCAGTATGCACAGGCCTGGGCGGCTGTGGTACCCTCGCTGTACGAAGGCTTCGGATTGCCGGCCGGCGAGGCCATGGCTTGCGGAGTCCCGGTCATCAGCACCACCGGCGGCGCACTGCCGGAGGTGGTGGGAGATGCCGGTTTGCTCGTGCCACCGGGCAATGCCCAGGCCTTGGCGTCGGCCATCGACAAGATCTGCGATGACGACCAATTGGCGACCTCCCTGGGGGCGGCCGGACGCGCGCGGGTGCTTAAACACTTTACCTGGAAACGCGCCGCACAATTGTGTGTGGACGCCTATCGCCGAACCATTGAAGAATATCACCAAGCTTACTCGTGTGATATCCGATGAATCGATTGCAAGATTTGATAAAGATGGCCCATGATAACGGTTGATTTCGACTATCTGCAGATCCGTCCCAATGCCCGGGTCCTGGACATCGGATGTGGCACCGGACGTCATACCACGGCCGTTTTTGATCTGGGGAGCTCCTTTGTGGTGGGCGCCGATGCCAGTGAGTCGGATCTTCGACAGGCCATCCGGCGTCTGCATTTCCATGAACAGCTAGCGGAGCACCCTGCCGGAACATGGGCCCTTTCAGCGGCGGATGTAACCCGCCTGCCGTTTGTCGACAACAGTTTCGATGTGGTGATCTGCGCAGAGGTTCTGGAGCATATCCACCAGCATCACCAAGCGTTGACCGAGCTGGCGCGCGTGCTCAAACCATCGGGCGATCTGATCATCAGCGTTCCGCGCCGCTGGCCCGAGCACCTGTGCTGGACGCTTTCAAGCGCTTACCGCAATACACCGGGCGGCCATGTTCGCATCTACCGAACCGACGCGTTGATCAAAATGGTACGATCGACCGGATTTCGGCATCGCCGTACGCACTATGCCCACAGCCTGCATGCACCCTATTGGTGGCTCAAATGCTTGCTGGGCGTCGAGCGTGATACGCTCTGGCCGGTACGACTCTGTCACCGCTTTCTGACATGGGACATGATGCGGAAACCATGGCTGACCCGCAGTCTGGAGCGTCTGCTCGATCCGGTTATGGGCAAAAGCGTGGTGCTCTATTTCAGAAAGTTGCGGTTAAATGGTCAAATGGTCTGATTGCAAAACGAGTTGAGACGATTCAACCGTTTGACGATTGGACCATTCGACGATTTAACGAACTTAATGGGTCAAATTGTTGACATCCATCTATATAGGTGAACAGCCGCCCCCAGCGACTGAATTGATTACCATCTGATATCGCATCAGATTATCCGTCCTTGCGAATATACACGCCGTATCATTGTCTCCTGGCACAACGCTTGCTTGGAAACAAAGCGATCGGTCTTTAACCGGTAGGTGTCCAACGCTGTTGCCGGTCGAAGGTTCCGCCAAATTAAAAACATCAAACGACAGAGCGATATCGATGTCTGAAATACTCATTATTGATGACGACCCAAGCGTTACCAATCTATTGTCACGAGTTGTGAGACGCCTGGGACATCAAGCGACATGTGCCGATTGCGCCGGAAAAGGGCTGCAAGCGGCCAGTTCCGACAACTACGAAGTGGTGCTGCTCGATGTGGGGTTGCCGGACGCAGACGGACTGGAAATCATGCCCGAAATACGCGAGCATGCCCGAAGCGCCGAAGTCATCATCCTGACCGGAAAGGGCGACCCCGATGCCGCCGAGGCGGCCATTCGGAACGGAGCATGGGACTATCTGGTCAAGCCCTCTCCCATCGACCACATCATGCGGACCATCGAACGTGCGATTTCCCATAGCGACAACAAACGGACAAAATCTCTGATGGCATCGCTTAAACGCGACGACCTTATTGGCAACAGCGCAGCCATCAATGCGACCTTGGAACGGATCGCCCAAGCAGCGGCAGTCGAGGCCAACGTGCTGATCAACGGTCAGACCGGCACAGGCAAAGAGCTGATGGCCCGCACAATTCATGACAACAGCTCCAGGCGCAACCATCGTTTCGTGATCGTGGATTGTGCTGCACTGCCGGAATCGCTGGTGGAAAGTGTGCTTTTCGGCCACACCAGAGGCGCATTCACCGGTGCCGATAAAGAACGGCAGGGGCTGATTCGTCAAGCCCACGGCGGCACCTTGTTTCTGGATGAGATTGGTGAGCTCCCCTTGTCGATTCAGAAGACCTTTTTGCGTGTCATTCAGGAGCGGCGCTTCCGGCCCATCAGCTCAAGAGAGGAGATTGAGGTGAATTTTCGGTTGATCGCCGCCACCAACCGCGACCTGGATGCCATGGCATCCAAGGGGCAGTTCCGCAGCGATCTGCTGTTCCGGCTGCGCTCATTTGCTGTCGAAGCGCCGGCACTTCATCAGCGCAAAGGGGATATCCGGCACCTCGCCGATTTTTATATTCATCGATTGAGCGAGCTTTACGGAACACAGGCCAAGACCCCCTCCTGCGATTTCCTGGAGGCGCTGGGGCAATACGACTGGCCTGGTAATGTCCGGGAATTGTTTCACACCCTTGAAGAATCGATCTCAATGGCCGCAGACGAGCCGACGCTTTACCCACACCATCTACCAACACGAATCCGGGCGATTCTGACAAGGGAATCGGTCAAGGCATCCACTGTTTCCCCTTCCGGCCTGCCGAACGATCCGACCAAGGGGCACGATGGCAGGGAATTTCTCAGAATCAACGAATACCGCAACATGATGGAACGCCGCTATTTGGAAAAATTGACCCGCTTTACCGGGGGCAATCGCAAACAGGCCTGCTCGATTTCCGGTTTGTCCCGGACGCGCCTGTTCGAATTGCTGAAAAAACACGATCTTGCCAAACCGCCCCCCGGAAACCTGGTTTGTGCGGACACCTCTCAGGTGATATGCCCGGCGTCCATTTGCTGACGTCATAATGTTCCACCAAACGAACGCGTAGGTCCTGAATCACGAACACCTGCTACTGACCGGAGCCGCCAATCCTATGCGAAATTCAGTCCAAACACATAACTTACCACACGATATCATTACTATTTTCAGTGAATCCAGATATCCGGCGCGTTGCTGTTCTTTTTGGCACGACGGTTGCTGTCGCTATACGTAATAACTACGGATCGAATAAGGATAAGGAGCGCACATGAAAATACTGATTTATGCTTCACGTCACCATGGTGCCAGCCAACGTCTATTGGATTCCGTCCGCAATCTGAGAGATTCTCATCATTGCGACTGCGTACACTATGATGAACTGCCCTTCCTTATCGATGCCCTGCATCGCTCCAGGATCGGAAACCGGATGGCGGTGCTGTTTCCGTCCAACCACAATGAACTGGCCAGATTGGTCGCGTTAAAGCATCTGCTGTTCGACCTGCAGATCATCCTGATTCTTCCCAATGGAAAATCGCAAACGCTTTCACACGGCCACACACTGCGCCCCCGCTTTATCAGCTATGCGGACAGTGATTTTTCGGATGTCACCGCAGTATCCGATAAACTCGTCGAACGCCTTGCCGCGACCCCTGCAGCAAACGGTTTTTGCTAAAAAACGCGCCGCAGAACACCAAGGCTCCCCGTCATGGGCAGGGCCTGAAACCTTCCGGAATCGAGGGCTTCATGATAGATCCGGTAAGGCGCCTGCCCACCGTCGGCCGGATCTGGAAAGATGTCATGGATCAGCAGGTACCCGCCGGGCATGATGTGTCCGCTCCAGCAGTTGTAGTCCGATAAAACAGTCTCATACGCGTGGCCGCCATCGATAAACACCAATGCCAGAGGTGTGGCCCAGGCGCGTGCGGCCACATTTGAGTCGCACACCATCGGTACGACGGTATCTTCCAGCCCTGCCAAATTGAGTGTGCTCCGCAGAAATCGCAAGGTGTCGATCGACTGGGTACGGGCATCGAAAAGGTCGGGATCGAAATATTCTTCTCCGGGCTGCTGCTCTTCGGACCCCCGGTGATGATCGATGGAAAACAGGATCGACCCGTGCTGCCTGCAGGCGCTGCCAAGGTAAAGCGCCGATTTGCCACAGTACGAGCCCACCTCCAGGCATGGGCCGAGGGGTGCCGCCTGCAACGCCAATTCGTACAGTCGACGCCCCTCGACATCGTCTAAAAACCCCTTTGTTTTTTCGGCCAACTCGATCAAAGGCTCAGCGCTTCTTTTAGAATCTAAGTGATATGAAATCATAGTTAAACGTCAAAGATTGGAATCGATTTTAAAAACAAGTGAAAACATCCGAATAGGTATCACCAATACATTATGCGCTGGTTCAACCATTTATAATGGATAGAATGCATTAACTTAAAACTTTACACTTAAAACTTTAAACTGGCGCAGCTAACAAACCGCTTCGGAAAATAAGCTTAACGCCGGTCCGCTTTAATTTTGGTTATTGTTCCATTTTCTAATCGTAGCTGCGCACGAGCACCTCCCTCGGCTTAGCACCGTCGGCAGGCCCCACAACGCCCTCGCTTTCCATCATTTCGACGATCCGAGCGGCTCGATTGTAACCGATGCGCAGGTGCCTCTGAATCATCGAGATGGAGGCTTGACCGGTCTTGGTGACCAGCGCGACCGCGTCATCGTACCGCTCGTCGTACTCTTTGTCTTCATCAGCGCCGCTCTCTTTTTCCGGCGCTTCGACCACGCTATCGTTATATTCGGGCGCTGCCTGCTGTTTTAGAAACTCTATGATGCCGGTCAATTCGGTTTCCGAAAGATAGGCACCGTGGATGCGCTGCAGCTTTCCGGTTCCGGGTGGCATGAACAGCATGTCACCCATTCCAAGCAAGTTCTCCGCCCCATTGGTGTCGATAATGGTTCGCGAATCGGTTTTTGAAGAGACCTGAAACGTGAGACGGGTGGGAAAGTTTGCTTTGATAATACCCGTCAGCACATCCACCGACGGCCGCTGTGTCGCCAGAATCAGGTGAAGGCCTGCGGCCCGCGCCATCTGTGCCAAACGGGTCAGGGCGACCTCGACATCCCGGGAGGCCACCATCATCAAATCGGCCAATTCGTCGATCACCACCACGATGTAGGGCAGCGGTTTTGGCGGTTTTTCTTCCGGGTCGGAATCGGACTGTTTCTGACGCTTCTGCTCGCGAAGAATTTTTTGATTGTATTGCTCGATATGTCGAGACTTCTTCTCCGAAAGCAGCTCATAGCGGTGCTCCATCTCCTTGACCGCCCAGAACAACGCGTTGGTGGCTTTTTTGGCGTCCTTGACCACCGGGGTGATCAAGTGGGGGATCCCGTCGTAGGCTGACAGTTCGATCCGCTTGGGATCCACCATGATCAGCTTCACCTCATCGGGGGCTGCCTTGTACAACAGACTGCAGATCATGGTGTTCAAGGCCACACTTTTTCCGGCACCGGTGGCACCGGCGATCAACAGATGGGGCATTTTGTCGAGGGTGGCCGCAACCGGGTTGCCGACAATATCCTTGCCCAGGCAGATGGTCAACTTGGATTTGGAATTCTCATAGCTTTCCGAGGCGACGATCTCTTTAAAGCGCACGGTTTCCCGATCGGCATTGGGCACCTCAATGCCGATGGCGGCCTTGCCGGGGATGGGTGCGACGATCCGGATGCTGATGGCCCTGAGAGCCAACGCCAAGTCATCGGTCAGGTTGACGATCTTGTTTATCTTGACACCGGGGGCCGGGGCATACTCGAAGGTGGTGATCACCGGCCCGGGCGTAACGGCCACGACTTCGCCCTTGACGCCGAAATCTTCGAGTTTCTTCTCCAGCAGTTTGGACTGCATGTGCAGGCTCTCGTCATTGATCGAAAGGGGACGATCTTCCGGATCCTCCAGCAGACTCAAGGGGGGCATTTTAAATTCGCCGCTGCCGGTTTGCATAAATTCAAACATCTTCTGCTGAGGTTTTACTTGCCGTTTGGGAGCCGGCGGTTTGGGCGCCTTGATTTCAATTTTACGGCGCGGTGCCGATGATTGAACCTTGAGCAGACTCTTGCGTTTTTTCGCTTTCTGGCGCCGCTCCCGCCGTTTCACGGAAATGGTCTTGAAATGGTTGACAACCGTCGTGACCGTCGATTTGCAGCGTTGATAGCAAGCCACCAGCGAAAACCCGGTGGTCAGAATGAAGCCGATCAGCCAGGTCAACCCCAGGATAATGGCACTGCCGGCCATATTGGTATAGCGCACCAGCATATCTTTGAGGGG
>JASFGJ010000204.1:0-7280 GCA_050123815.1 Desulfobacteraceae bacterium | reverse complement strand
CGGGCAACGATGGTTTCAACCGAGGCGGTGAGCCAGACGATGCGCCCGGAAACTTTGAGTGCCGCAATATTCTCGGACCGTTCGATCACGCCGCCGCCGGTGTCGATCACCAGATTATCCTGGTGGACCAGCTCGGCCGCCAGTTCGGACTCCAAGTCACGAAACCCGGGCCACCCTTGACGTTCGACAATCTCAGGGATGGAGATACCTGCGCGTTCGACGATCCGGGCGTCCATTCCCACATAGCTCATTTTCAGCCGCTGCGCCACGATGCGACCCACCACACTCTTTCCGGTGCCTCTGTATCCGATCAGAATTAGATTCATGTTGCCAATTGCTCCAATACCACCTGCCGCATAATGTCGACAGGGGCCTGTGCGCCACAGAAGCGCTCAAACTGCAGCACGGCCTGGTTGACAAACATCTCGACACCCGAAATGACCTGCAGACCGGACGCCTTGGCCTCGGACAGCAGCCGGGTCTCCAGGGGAGAATAGACGATGTCGAGCACCACCTGATCCTTGCGAAACAGATCCTGCGGAACCAACGAGGCATCCGCTTTGGGGTGCATGCCGATGGGCGTGCAGTGCACGATCACGTCGGCCTCTGCCATGGCTGCAGCGAGTGTTTCATCATTGAACGTTCGGTCTTCTATGGTCGCGGAGGTCCCGTTTTTCAGATCAACAGACAATTCATCGCGCAGGCTGTCATCGATGTCCAGGATCGTGAGTCGCTGCAAGCGTGTCTGGTTGGCCAGGGTGAAGGCAATGGCGCGCGCGGCACCGCCGGCGCCCAGCATCAGGACCTGCTTTTCATCGATAGCCACTCCGGCATCGACCAGGGCTTTCAACGCGCCCGGCCCGTCGGTGCCAAATCCCACCAGATAGCCCTTGTCGTTGATCACCGTATTGATGGAGCCGATGGCTTGATCGACCGGGTCGACGGCATCCACATATTGCATGGCGGCAATTTTGTGTGGAATCGTGATGCTCATGCCGCGAAAATTTGCAAGGGCGCGCATGCCGGCCAGTGCATTTCGCACATCCTTTACACGGCTGGCCAGATAGACATAATCCAGGCCCAATGCATTGAATGCGGCATTGTGGATGGCCGGTGAAAGGCTGTGGCCGATGGGATCGCCGATCACCATACAGAATTGGGTTTGGGGGGAGATGGATTGCATCGCTGTCATTGCGATCTCCTTGAATTTATTGTGAAGTGAACAATCCCGGGATAGGGGAAACGGTCGGATGGTTTGATGGTGGATGACTGGAGGTTTAAATAGCAGCCGAATTTGTCGGCGCGTTGGACGAACAGTTTTTCAAAGCCGCTCAGCTCTAAAATATAGCCCGCGGATTGGAAGATACGAATTACATCTGCGTATACGCGTGTCTGCCGCCATCGGTGGACCACCATCTTATGGGCATCGTGCTGGGCGTACTGCTGAGAATCGGAGGTTAAATAGGCTTGCCAGGGCTGATACCCTGCAAAGGCCCTCAAATTATTTTCCTGGATCTCACACACGTTTAAAAAACCGGATGCGGACAGGCTGGTCAGCTTTAAATTCTCTCCAAACTTGTCATGCAGGGCCTGCATGATCCCGGTTACGAGTCGATGCGTCTCGTCACTGCTTAGTGGACGGTTGTCTGGGCGGCGCTGCGGTCGAAAGGATAAAAAGGATTCGCCAACCTGGTCCGAGCCCTCTTTAAGGCGGCGCTGGCTGAAGATCATTACCACGCTATGGCGTGAATCAGCGGCACTGATCCGATGATCGATCAGCGTCCCATGATCAAAGGTTTTTACGATTTCAATGGAAATGTCATCATCGGCACAAACAACGGCAGATGCAAAAATCGATACCAACAGAGACGGTATCAAAAAGAGACGAAACAATACGCGGCTCCTGCGCACATGCACCTCCTGATCAGTTCAGTTGACCAGAACCCCTAATCCTCTTCGAACCGGATTTCCACCCGTTTAAATGATTCCGGCTCAAACGTCTCGATGTCTTTACCTTTCTCCATCACGGCCGCAATCTGTTTGTTCGCGCTTTCGTAGACCCCCATGGCTGCGGTGAGTCGATCGGTCAGCGGATCATCCTCACCCAATTCGGCATAGGCCGTTTTGAGAAGTCTGCGTCCCTGTTCCAGGTGTTGCTGAATCTGCCTGAAAATCTCTTTGCGCTTCCGGTAGCGCTTGCGTTCGTTTGCGATGATGGGCAGCAGCCGCTGAACCGAAAACTCGATCAGCACATCGCGTGGGGCGTTAAAATGCCTGGCGATCTCTTCCAACTGCAGCAAGGCACTGCGACTCATCACATACGTTTTCTGAACACGGCCCGCAGCCCTCAGTTGCGCATTTTTGACATTGCGCGCAATGCTGCTGAGGGTGTCTGTATCCTGGAACAGATGGTCGAACAACGATTTTTGCTTGATGCCGAGTTGGGCTGCAACGATGCCAATGGCATCGATACAATCACTGGTAAGTTTGAAGGTGGCGCGCACGGATTGGCGGCCCCGCAGATCGGCAAAGGTCGATCCCAGCAGATCAATATCCTCAAAGATGCCTTTTTTTACCATAACAGTCCGCTGTCCTTCCAAGGTTTTACCATTACTAACATAATCCATACGAATTAGTAATGCAACCCGGTAAGAATCCGGCGAACAGTGTTTTTCCGTAAATTTTCTTAAAACTATTTGGCAAACGGTCGATAAAGGACCTATACTGTCAGATAGCGTCACGCTACCTTGACGCCATATCAGACAGTCTTTGCGGCTGCAAGGATCGGGTCGCCGGACCGAGCCGGCGTTTGCATCCCTGGCTCTACGGATCGCGACCCTCCGATTGCATCACGATTTCAAAAAGATGTAGCTGCCAACAGAGCACATCACGAGTTCATACTGGAACCGGCACCACCACATCAGTTCCCCTCGAATGCTGAATTGCTTACCCCACGGATTTGATTGTTTTTATTAAAGCGACCCCCTTTTGGGGCCGGTCGTTTGCTCATCTCGGCTGAACATGTACCCCGCGTAGTACGTTGCCTCTTACAGAAAGGCCGGATCCATGCCCAAAGAACCCGCCATCGCAGATCAACCCGTTTCAACATCCATCCCACTGCAAACCGGGCACGGTTTTGTCCCCAAGCCGTTGCGTCTGAAACATCCGTCGGATGCTGCGGCATCCCCGGCTGAAGGTCGGACGATGTCAAAGACCGTGCAGCTGATCGGCTGTCTGCTGGTATTCTGCGCCGCGGCATTGTTCTATTTATCCACAGCGACCATTCGCTGGGCTGCCCATCATGTCTCCCTGGACCCCGCATTCTTTGTGTTTGTGCGATTTGTCGCAGGATTTGTCCTGGTCAATCTCATCCTGCTGGTCAAACGCCAATCCCTGCACGCCAAGCGGTATGATTTGCTGGCCGGCCGGGCCGTGGCCAATGCCGTAGCCGTCTATTGCTTTTATACGGCTGTGAGCAAGACCACTCTGGCTGAGGCCAATATTCTGAATATGACCTATCCTGTCTTCGTGGCTGTATTCTCATTGGTTTTCCTTAAACAGCAACGGGATACCGTCATGGCCATCGGAGCCCTGATTGCCTTCGTCGGAATCTGGCTGGTACTGGCGCGCGGCCCCCTCTCCCTGGGCTTGAACCATCTGTGGGGCCTGGCATCCGGCGTCTGCGCCGCATGGGCCATTATTTTTCTGAACCTGAGCCGGCGGTATCACGACACCCAGACGGTTCTCTTCTACCTGTTCGGTCTGGGTGCCATCCTGACTTTTGCCGCCTTTCCTTCCACGATTTTCTGGCCGACTCGCAGCGAAGCGTATTATCTGGCCCTTTGCAGCGGATTCGCCATCGCCGGCCAGTACTGCATCACATTTGGCTACCGATATGTCACGGCAGTGGAAGGGGGAATCATTTCATCAAGCCGGATCCTGCTTGCAGCGATCCTGGGTCCTTTTATCGCCGCAGATCCCGTCCTGCTGCTAAAGGGCTGGTTCGGTGCGGCCATCATCATGGGGGTAAATATTTTACTGGCCGTGCGGAAGGCCAGAAACGGGCGAACAGGTAATTCGTGAACTCTAACCATCAAGGAAGGCATTATGAAATGTATTCGACGTGCGACATCACAAGACAGTGACATCATCAATCGTTTACGTATCAATGAGTTCCGTCGATCCACCGAATTCGATTTGCTGCAGGAGGATCAGCTGAAATGGAACAGCCGCGATGACAGGCATATTGTGTTGGCCGCTTGGGCGGACAGGCTTAACGCCGTCTCAACCATGCGGGCAGTTGTGGTCAGCGACGCCCCGGAGGCTCTCGAAAGCGTGCAGTGTACGCTGCCGGATCAGCTTGCATTTCCTTCTATTGTGTTCAATTCCGCCGCGACCCATATGGACTATCGCGGACAGGGGCTGAATCAGGTTCTTCGCTACTACTTCCTGCGCGCCGCCATATGCTGCGGCATCAAGGCCATTTTGAGCCCCATCTACCGGGGGGCGCCCAGGATCGATTTTATGAAAGCCCTGGGTTATCGGTTCATGACTCCGGAAAAGAGCTGGCAGACAAAACTGGCGCCGAAAAAGGAGCGGATTCTGGGAGTCCTCCCGCGCAACCGGATGGGACGAGCCATCGATTACCTCAGAACGCATCGCAATGAGGTGCTTCAAGCCTATCCCTGGCAGGGCCCGCTCTTTGAATTTCCACTGGAGCAACGTGTTGAAACGCGCATTGAAGACCACCATACCCAACCGCCCCAACAAAAAAGCAGACGCCTGCATCGGCTTGCGCAGGCAGCGGATGGTTCACGAAACCGCAGACCGGGCGCTGACAACGACAAGGGGTGGCGACGCGCTATTTGAACAACTCTTGTGGTGCCTCGCACAAAGCGTCATCGGATTGGCCTTTTTGTGCCTCCACGTAGTGGGCGGCGGCCAATGAGGCCAGGCAACCATCACCCGCCGCCAGCACGATCTGGCGGGCATAGCGCTCTCGAAGATCACCGACAACATAGATGCCCGGCGTATTGGTTTCGCACTTGTCATCGGTCACGACGAACCCATCGCCATTTATCCGGATGCCGGCGGGCACGAGCTGGTTGTTGGGCACAAAGCCGATAAAGATGAAGACACCGTCAATTGGCATTTCACGCTTGGCCTGGCTCCGGGTGTCCTGCAAAGTGACACCGTTGACGCCCTGTTCATCGGCTTTAATTTCGGTGACAACGCTGTTCCATAGGATTTCGATATTGCAATCATCTTGAACTCGCTGCTGCAATATCATACTGGCCCGCAAAGCGTCCCGGCGATGCACCAGGTAAACTTTCGATGCCAGCTTGGCCAGATAGAGGGCCTCCTCGCAGGCGCTGTCTCCGCCACCGACGACGACGAGCTCCTTTCCTCTAAAGAAAAAACCGTCGCAAACGGCACAATAGGAAACCCCTTTGCCGTAGTATTCCGACTCGCCGGGGATCTCCAGCTTGCGGGGCGATCCCCCGGTGGCCAAAATCACGGCATGGGATCGCAGCACTTGCCCGCCGGCCAGCCGGACGGTGTGGTGCTCGATCCCCGGCTCGATTGCGGTAACCTCTTCGTTGATCTCCTCCAGACCATAGGCGCGCGCGTGTTCGGCAAATTTCATGGAGAGCTCCGCTCCGCTGATATGTTCGAATCCCGGATAATTTTCCACCTCATCCGAGAGGTTGATCTGACCGCCGGGCACACCCTTTTCGATCAAGACGGTTTTCAATGCCGCACGCATGGCGTAAATACCGGCGGACAACCCACCCGGCCCGCCGCCGACGATGATCAGATCATAAAACTGCTCCTGGGACATTCCGCAACTCCTTCTATTTTTTCGCATTCTTTAACGCCTCTGCCAGCTTGTCCCCCAGCGCCCCCAATGAAGCGCCGCGCTCCGACGACTTGTCGGCAAACTGGCGCCAGTTGTTCTCGTCATCGCTGTCACCCAGCCCCAGCGAGATCTTTCGCTCCGCGGCATTGACGTTGGCCACCACCACCGCAACGGTGTCGCCCGGCTTGAGTTTGTCGACGCGTGATCCCTGAGACGATCGGCTGATGACCGATTTGGGCAACAAGCCCACGATACCGGGCGCCAGGTTGACAAAAAGACCGAATTTTTCCTGTTTTTCAACCGTCCCCTTGACCGGTTGGCCCACGGTAAATCGTTCGGCAACATCCAGCCATGGGTCACCCTCGGCATCCCGAAGACTCAAACCGATGCGCCGGCTCTTGGTATCGATCTCCTTGATCAACACCGATATCGTCTGGCCGGGCTGAACGACATCTTCCGGATGGACGACCCTGCGGGTATAGCTCATCTCACTGATGTGGACCAATCCTTCGATACCGGGCCGGATCTCCACGAAGGCCCCGAAGGGCGCACAGCGGGTAACCTTGCCGGTAACTTTTTGCCCGCTTTCGACTTCCTCGCCCACTCGCTCCCACGGATCACCGGTAACTTGTTTGGCGGACAAGGCAATTTTGCGACGCTTGCCGTCGCTTTCGATGCGCAGCACCTTGACCTCCAGCTTGTCCCCGGGCGATACCGCCTCTTCGGGTTTTTCCAGGCGCGACCAGCTCAATTCCGATATGTGGACCATGCCCTCCAATCCGGGAATCAGCTCGACAAACGCGCCATAGGGCATCAATCGCGTCACACGACCGGTAAGCACCTGATCCTCTGCCAGGGTTTTTAAAAATTCCTGCCGGGCCTGTTCCTGCTGCGCCTCTAGCAGGTCGCGCCGCGACAAAACGATGTTGCGACCACGCTCAGCCAGCTTGGTAATGCGAAACGAATAGGTTTTCCCGACATATTGCTCGGCGTCCTCCACATACTGGGTATCGATCTGGCTGATGGGGCAAAAAGCCCTGCGCTGCAGTACCTCAACCTGAAATCCGCCCTTGATGGTCTGGACAACTTTGCCCTCGACCGGGATTGCATTGCGAAAGGCATCGGTCAGCATGCTCAACCCGCCGATACCGGCAATGGCTTTTGAAAGCCGGATTTCGCTTTCATCGGCGGCCACCACAAACAACTCCAGCGTATCGCCGACATCATATGGCAATTCACCCGATTCGTCTTTGAGCTCTTCAATTTCCACCACACCGTCGGCTTTGGTACCGGTGTCGACAAAAACGGCACTGTCGCCGATGGAGATGATCTTGCCGGAGATTTTATCCCCGACGCGGATGTCTTCATTCATCCCCGCCGAATAGGATTCGAACATCTCTGCAAAACTCTCTTCCTGGTC
>JASFGJ010000203.1:0-7318 GCA_050123815.1 Desulfobacteraceae bacterium | reverse complement strand
GTGCTGAGCGGTGATCAGATCATGGCGATCTGCGCCAACGATATGCGCCAAAAGGGTTTGCTCAAAAACAATCTGGTGGTCAGTACGGTTATGAGCAATATCGGCTTCGGCAAGGCGCTCCAGAGCCTCGGAATCGACGTCGTTGCCACTCAGGTCGGCGATCGTTATGTCATGCAGGAGATGGTGGAACAGGATGCCGTACTGGGCGGAGAGGATTCCGGCCACATGATTTTCAGAGATCGGCACACCACCGGTGACGGGTTGCTTGCCGCCCTGCGGTTGATCGAGGCCATGCAAAGCTCGGATAAAAAACTATCTGAGCTATCTGAAATCATGACAGTTTATCCTCAGGAGCTGATCAACGTGACCGTCTCCGACAAACCGGCGCTGGATACCATTCCGGAGATTGTAACGGTTATCGAAGCGGTCGAATCGAAACTGGCGGACCAGGGGCGTGTTCTGGTGCGCTATTCCGGCACCCAGCTCAAGTGCCGCGTGATGGTGGAAGGACCGACGCCGGATGAAACGCGGGCCTACGCCCGACAGATCGCCGACGTGGTGCGGTCTGAATTGTCATAATAATCAACATAAATAAGCCCTATGATATCTAGTTTGATATCAAGGGCTTATTTGGTTTTATTCAATAAGTGCTTTAATCTCTGCTGCCGCCAAGAATTGTCAACAGAAACTGGAACATGAGGATAAAATCAAGGTAGAGCTTCAAGGCGCCGATGATTGCGCCTTTGCGGACCACACCGGCGCTGACGCCGGCAGGCTGCGACAAGGCCATGTGCTTAAGCGCCTGGGTGTCATAGGCGGTCAACCCGGCAAAGACCAAAACGCCGACGTAGCTGATAATCATCTGCATTCCGGAGCTTTGCAAAAAGATGTTGATCACAGAGGCGATTAGAATGCCAATCAGGCCCATGAACATGAAATTTCCAACGCCGGTCAGATCTTTTTTCGTAACCCAGCCAAAGATGCTCAAACCGGTAAACATCAACGCACAGATGAAAAAGGTCGAGGCAATCAGCGCTTTGGCATAAATGGCAAAGATCATCGACAATGTGACGCCGTTGAGAAAAGCGTACACCAGAAAGATTCCGGTTGCTTTGGAAGGCGACATCTTGCCGATCCTAGCCGAGAGCCAGATAACCAGGCCCAGTTCTGCAATCGCAAACAAGAAAAAGGCTCTGCTGGCAACGGCAAACAGCGACGGCGTATGCGCCACAAAATAAGCCACGAGCCCGGTCAGGGCCAGACCAATGGCCATCCAGTTGTAAACGGACCGGACAAAAGTGGATACACGTACCTGGACCTGAGTTTGATCCATTGGAAACGATGGGTTCTGCATGAATTTCCTCCTTGAAAGGTTGATTTTCAGTCCAAGCAAAGATAACCACAGGCAGCTTTATTTTCAAGTAAAAAGCTGATATATGCGAACCGTTCGACATCTATATCAGGATCGAAATGGTATGGGAAACGGATGCACGTTATTGGGTCGCAACAGCGAATTCGATACCGAAAACATGCGGTTGTGTGAACATGAAGCCTGAAAAATTGTATCAAGAGCTCAAACTATTGGCCGAGAAACTCGGACTGCAGGTATCCGAACAAAATTTCCGCAAAACCGGAATCCATGTCAAAAGCGGTATTTGCAAAGTCAAAGACCAGGATCATTGCCTGATCGACAAGCACCTGAAGCTAAAACAAAAAGTCGAGGTTTTGGCCGAGTGCATCGTTGAGCTGCCACACGAATCGATCTATGTGGTACCTGCGGTAAGGGATTACCTGGAACAGTTCAAACCTTTGGGCGAGAGGGCAACGGCGGCGGAAAATGAGAAACAGATATAAAAGTTTACATAATATATCTTATCAGACACTCTGGATGTGAATCAGTGTGCATCCAGTGAGATGGATGACATTATTCAGCAGTCCCAACCTGAAAGAACACATTTGCAACCAATCGACAGTCAATCTCAGCGCAAAATATTCAGCGTCTCCCAGCTGACGGCAGAAATAAAACAGCTACTTGAAGAAAACTATCCTTTCCTATGGATATCAGGGGAAATTTCTAATCTTAGGATACCTTCTTCCGGTCATGCATATTTTACACTGAAGGATGATCGCGCCCAAATAGCCGCCGTGATGTTTGCCGGCCAGCTGAGAAGACTCGCCTTTGATTTGGAAAACGGCATCACCATTCTCGCCATGGGCCGTTTGACCGTATACGATCCGCGCGGCAACTACCAAATCATACTTGAACATGCTCAGCCGAAAGGCGCCGGAGCTTTGCAGATCGCCTTCGAGCAACTCAAACGGAAACTCGAAAACGAGGGATTGTTCGACAAACGCCACAAGTCTGAACTGCCGTTGTTGCCAAAAAAAATAGCGCTCATCACCTCATCCACCGGCGCCGCCCTGCAGGACATCCTCAACATTGCCGCTCGACGTTACCACAACATGCGAATGCTGATCATTCCTGTTCGGGTTCAGGGTGACACAGCCCCTGATGAGATTTGCAGGGCCTTGGCTCATGCCAACGCGCTTACACCGCATCCACCCGACGTGATCATCGTCGCTCGCGGCGGCGGTTCAATTGAGGATCTGGCGGCTTATAACAGCGAAACTGTCGCACGGGCCATTTTTAAGTCTCAGATCCCTGTGGTGTCGGCAGTCGGCCACGAAACCGACTACACCATCGCCGATTTCGTTGCAGATCTGAGAGCGCCAACACCTTCTGCCGCCGCTGAACTGGTGGTTCCGGTTAAAAATGAGCTAGTAGACAGATGCCTGCATTTGGGCCGGCAATGCTGGCGCATTATGGATCGTATCCTGCAAGCGAAACATGATCTCCTGCAAGGGATGCAACGGGCCATGATTCATCCTTTTCGCCGCGTTCAGGAGCTTCAGCAGCGGATGGACGAGCTGAATCATCGGGCTCTCCGAGCCATGCGCGGCGGTCTTGAAATGTCCACCTACACCTATGAAAAAGCGCTGCAGGGGTTATTATATAACAAACCGGACCGCTTAATTTTGAGCTACAGAGCACGTGTTGCCATCTTGGAAAGCCAACTGAAACAAATGATAGCGAACAGACAGACAATTCATCGCGAGCGCTTGCGGATTCTTGAGGCAGGATTGCGTGCACTGAATCCGCAGGCGATCTTAAAGCGCGGCTACAGCATCACCAGAACTTTTCCACAGAAAAAAATTGTGACAGATGCAACTGGCCTTACCGAAGGCCAGGCTCTGGAAATTCAGTTGAGCAAAGGTCGAATCGGGGTTACCGTGAATCGTAAAGCTATAGAAGATCTATAGACATTAAGATAACTAACAAAGGAAAAGTCGCATGGCTGTCAAACTTTCATTTGAAAAGGCGATGGAACAACTGGAACAGATCGTTCAAGAACTTGAGTCCGAGGAATTGCCTCTGGAAAAGGCCATAAAAAAATTTGAAGAGGGGATCAAGCTGTCAAAATTCTGTAACCAGAAACTCGAAGAGTCTGAAAAAAAGGTCACGGTGCTAATGGAGGGACAAGACGGTCAACCCAAGGAGGTCGACCGAGATGACCCGGATGATTGATCAATAACTTTACACTTTAAACTTTAAACTGTTGTTTTAGTAGAAACTTATCGTTATGTTCCAATTGCGCCCCTATTTAGATACGCTGCGAGCACGAATCGACATTGAACTTGAACAGCAAATTCGGCGCCTTTGTCCGTCCGAGCACATGCAGGCGCCCTGCCTGTACAGCATGCTTGCCGGCGGCAAGCGTCTTCGTCCGATTTTGTGTTTGGCCGCCAGCGACGCCGTCGGCGGCGACATTGAGACCGTGATGCCCGCCGCCTGCGCTATCGAAATGATTCACACCTACTCCCTGATTCACGATGATCTGCCGGCACTCGACAATGATACCGTTCGCCGTGGACAACCGACGTGTCATATTAAGTTCGACGAATCCACTGCCATTTTATGTGGCGACGCTCTGCTGACCATGTCTTTTGAAATGCTCAGCGAAGCTGGAATGCAGCAAGATGTCTCAAAGACGCACCTCTGGCTTCGATGCATACAAATCATTTCCAACGCTGCAGGATGTAGTGGTATGGTAGAGGGACAAGCGCGGGATCTGGCCTTTGAAGGGATTTCGCTGGATACAGATGCGCTGAAACAACTCCATTCCCTGAAAACCGGAGCGTTGATTCGAGCAGCGGTTGAAAGCGGCGGATGTTTAGGGGGCGGTTCAAACCACCAAATTGCCCAACTGGTTTCGTATGCGGTTGACATCGGACTGGCATTTCAAGTCGTTGATGATATATTGAATGTCACCGGCGATCCGGAAACCATGGGAAAGGCCGTGGGAACCGATCAGGCGCTAGGAAAAAACACCTACCCTGCCCTGCTCGGCCTGGAAGCATCGCGTTGCTATGCAAACGATTTAGTCAATCGCGCCTTGAAGGCGCTTTCGATATTTGATAAAAAAGCGGAACCCTTACGGGCAATAGCGCAGTACGTTGTCGACAGAGAGCGATAGGGAGATACATGTTGTGAGTCTGCTTGACCAAATAAAGAAACCCGCACAGCTGAAAGCCTTGAATCATGAGCAATTGACCGAGTTGGCGGCCGAAATCCGCCACAGAATCGTCAATGTGGTTTCCAGAACCGGAGGACATCTGGCATCCAGCCTGGGGGCCGTTGAACTGGCCATCGCCATCCATTACGTGTTCGATACTCCCAGAGACAAAGTCATATGGGATGTCGGTCATCAAGCCTATGCACACAAGCTGATAACCGGCCGGGCGGATCAATTTGAGACATTGCGTCAACACGGCGGTCTGTCCGGGTTTACCAAATGCAGTGAAAGCCCTTACGATGCCTTCACCACCGGCCACAGCAGCACCTCCATTTCCGCTGCGTTGGGAATTACCAGCGCCAATCGGTTGAACAACAGCGATGCCAAGGTGGTCGCCGTGATTGGAGACGGCTCAATGACGGCAGGTCTTGCATATGAAGCGCTGAATCAAGCCGGTGAACAGCATAAAGACCTGATCGTGATCCTCAATGACAACGATATGTCCATCGCTCCCAATGTAGGAGCGCTTTCATCCGTTCTCAGCCGCACCTTCTCCGGTCAGCGTCTGCAGACATGGCGCAAGGATTTTGGTGATTTTCTAAAATCCCTGCCCAAAATCGGCGGCAACATGTATCAGTGGGCCAAACGCTCCGAAGATTCGCTTAAAACCTTCATCACGCCCGGCATGCTGTTCGAAGCGTTCAACCTTGACTATTTCGGCCCCATCAAAGGGCACAATCTGAATCACCTGATCTCTATCCTGAAGAACATCAAGCGCATTAACGATCCGGTCCTGCTGCACGTCACCACCACCAAAGGCAAGGGGTATCCCCAGGCTGAAGCCAATCCGGTCTATTTCCACGGTGTCGGGTGTTTTGATGTCAAAACCGGAAACAGCACATCGGATCAATGCTCCAGCCCCAGTTACACACAGATTTTCGGCGACCACATGATTGAGCTGGCTGAAAAAAACGAAAAAATTGTGGCGGTTACAGCTGCAATGCCGGAAGGCACGGGACTCACGAAATTTTCCAAACGTTTTCCGGACCGTTTTTTCGATGTCGGAATTGCCGAGCAACATGGCGTCACCTTTGCCGCCGGCTTGGCTTCACAGGGATTTCAACCGGTGGTGGCCATTTATTCCACCTTCTTGCAGCGTGCCTACGATCAAATCGTGCATGACGTGTGCATCGAGAACCTTCCGGTCATTTTTGCACTGGATCGCGGCGGACTGGTTGGTGAAGACGGACCGACCCATCATGGACAATTTGATCTGGCCTATTTGAGGTCGCTGCCCAATATGGTTGTCATGGCGCCCAAAGATGAGAATGAGTTGCGCCGTATGCTGGTGACGGCTCTGGCCCACAACGGTCCAGTGGCGATTCGCTACCCGCGCGGTCTCGGCGTGGGTGCGACGATCGAGCCGTCACCGAATAAACTGCCGATTGGAGAGATGGAAATATTGACCAGAGGAGACGATCTTTTGATCCTGGCCATCGGCAGCATGGTCTCTGAGGCGCTGATTGCGTACAACCATCTAAGCGCCCAAGGCGTTCAGACGACGGTGGTCAACAGCCGGTTTGTCAAACCCCTGGATGCAAAACAGATCGTTGAACTGGTACGTCCCTTTTCACGGATCATAACCGTTGAGGAAAATGCTCTGCACGGCGGTTTCGGCAGTGCTGTGCTGGAGCTGCTGGCCGATCACGGCGCCCTGCAGCCGCACATCAAACGCATCGGGATTCCGGATCGCTTCATCGAACATGGGGCTCAATCGATCTTGCGCGCTAAATACGGTTTAAACGCAGAAGGCATCACGGCTGCAGCGCAAGCGCTGATGAAGATCGGCAGCTCGCCCATCCGTCCCGCCCCACGAGCGGCAGTCACGTAGCAAATAAGATGTCCACAAAAAAGCGCCTAGATCATCTTATTTTGGAAAAAGGTCTGGCCCCCAGTCGACAGCGTGGTCAGGCCCTGATAATGGCGGGCAAGGTTCTGGTTGATGGCGCAATAGTTGACAAACCCGGCACGTCGGTTTCGATCGATGCCGATATCAAGGTTAAAGGCGAGGATCCGGCTTATGTAAGCCGTGGCGGACTCAAATTGGCGGGAGCCCTCGAGGCGCTGAAGATATCCGTACAAGATCTGGTCTGCCTGGATATCGGTGCATCCACCGGCGGTTTTACCGATTGTTTGCTGCAGCACGGGGCCGCTAAGGTGTATGCCGTGGATGTGGGTTATGGTCAGTTGGCCTGGCGCCTGCGCCAAGACGACCGCGTCGTCGTTATCGAGCGCACCAACATTCGCCACATGCCCGCCGATTGCATCGCCGAAGCAGCGGATCTTGCCACCATCGATGTCTCCTTCATCTCCCTGCGCCTCGTCGTACCGGCTGTTCTGAAGTTTTTAAAACCCGGCGGGCAAATACTGGCATTGATCAAACCGCAATTTGAAGTCGGCAAGGGAAAGGTCGGCAAAGGCGGAGTGGTCAGAGATGCCGCCTTGCGTGAATCAGTTATCAACGGGCTTATTGAATTTTTTCACCAGCTGGGGTTGGCGTGCGGGCCTGTGGTTCCCTCTTCCATTTTGGGGCCCAAAGGCAATCAGGAATACATCTTACCACTGACAATGCAGAATCAACGACCACCTGTCTAATTAGTGCTCATCCATTTATTCCCTCTCCCTTGAGGGAGAGGGTCAGGGTGAGGGTGTAAGGCTTTGAAATCACACCCCCTCACCCAGCC
>JASFGJ010000202.1:0-7322 GCA_050123815.1 Desulfobacteraceae bacterium | reverse complement strand
TAGGCAATAAAAAATGACATGTCATTCTATTTTATTGGTATATGTCGTTTTCCCATAAAGTCGATAGTCACCAAAAGCGTGCACTCTCAGTTAAAAAGCCATTAAACCGAATGGTCTATTTTTTATAGGCATAGTGCCGTGATATTGTCCATGGTTGTTTTTTCCCATTTGAACACACAATTGTTTGGATGCGTGGTAGAAATTGGGAATTACCGGAAGTCAATTCTTAAATCGATTGTCGTAATAATGATAAAGCATAAGAATGCCCATGGATGTATACCCAAACGAAACGAATGGTCATCGTTCCAGATCGCAACCCATTCCGCAGCTTTTGGTCTTCAGTGAAGACAATTTTACTTTACTCATAGATAAGGTCAAGACGGCTGCCGATCCCGGCGATAAAGCTGACGCAAAAGGCGCTTTTCTGCGCCTTTGTAGTTCCGAATGGACCAATTCAGGCGCAGCCGCCGTCGGCGAGGCTGTTTTGGCGCCTTCAAAGAAAATGGGCGCTTTTTCTTCTGCTGTCGCTTCACATAATTTCGGCGATGTGAGCGCCTTCCACGCTGCCGATATCCTCTTCAAGGACGCCATGATGATTCGAGCGCACAGCTACCGTGGCGAATTGGGTGCGACGTGTCCCCTGGCAGCGAACGGATGCATTTCGTTGAGCAAATCGATGCAGGCGTAAGGTATGATTTTAAACCGTTGAAGAATTTGAAAGACAAAGTTATCGCTGTTACCGGAGCCGGATCCGGCATTGGGCGCGCTACAGCCTTCAAATTGGCATCGATGGGGTGTCCGCTGGCGCTGGCTGATGTTGATGAGCAAGGCTTGGTCGAGACTGTGGCTCAATGCCGCAAGTACAAGGTAACAACCATCGGCACGATTGTGAACGTGGCAGACCGTAAGGCCGTTTACGAATGGGCCGGCGCTACACAACAAACATTTGGCAAGGTGAACGTCATTATCAATAATGCCGGGGTATCCCTGGCCGGCACCGCGGAAGATGTCGCCTATGAGGATTTTGAATGGCTGATGAACATTAACTTTTGGGGAGTCGTCTACGGCACCAAGGCATTTCTACCCTATCTGAAACAAAGTGGTGAAGGGCATATTGTCAATGTGTCCAGTCTGTTTGGCATCATCGCTTTTCCTCTTTCCTGCGCTTACAATGCATCAAAATTCGCTGTAAGGGGGTTCACCGAATCACTGCGTCTGCAACTGGATATCGAAAAAGTCCCGGTCAAAGCGACCTGCGTATACCCCGGCGGCATCGCCACCAATATCGTCCGTTCCGGCCGCATGGCGCGCAATGAACGCTGGGGGTTGATCGATCGTCACCATTTCGGGAAGGAGTTCAAAACCCGAGTGCGCACGACGCCACAGCAAGCGGCCGTAGACATCGTCAATGCCATTTGCAACGATCGATCCAGAGTCCTGATCGGTGTCGATGCAAAGGTGTTTGACGCTGTGCAGCGGATTCTACCGATCCATTATCAAGGCATTATCGCCAGATTGGTTAAACGACGATTCAAGGGGTAGTTTAAATCGCAATTCGTGGATTCTGCGCTTGGAATTGCCGGGACCCTTGTGGCAGGATCGGATGCTACCGGTTTGAAAGACCACAGGAACAGTCGTTCTATCCGTTCTGATATCTTTTTTCACATGGAGATGAGAAGTAATGAAACGGTTGAAAACGCAATTTACTCTAGCGGCTTGCATCAGGTCCGATAGATGGCACAGCAGGCAATGGCTCAATTGGCGCAGTAGGGATTTCACCTGTATTTATGATTTTGAGGATATCTCCGATCCCATTTTGTGGAGGCCCTATTTGCGACAGATGGGGCAAGCGGGCACGTTTTCTCAAAATCTTTGTATACGTTTCATGATCGATGATATGCTGGACTTTGATCGGCTGGTTGCCGACAATGAATCTTTTAAAGCCGGCACAATTATTCTCGCTATTGCCCAACAGCAGATATCCCAAACGTTGATTGATCATGCCAGGCAGATTGCCGAGCGTGTGTTTATCGAGGTTTATACTGAAGCTATGGTTTTGCGGTCACAACCGTTCAAACCGGATGGTTTTGTGATTCGAGGAAATGAGGCCGGCGGGATCTGCTCAAATATGAGCAACCCGGCGCTGTTGAGAAGGATCAGAGAAAAAACCTCGCTGCCGATTTGGATATATGGCGGTATCGGCCTTCAAAGTGCCCTGGCATACGCCGTTGGCGGCGCCGATGGGATTATCCTTTCCGATTGTTTGGCGTTGATTCCCGAACTGGCGGATGATCTCAGGGCGCAGGATCGCAAAGCATTGGAAAACGGTATTCGCACGCAAGCCATTGATGTCGGAAACGGGCTGCACGTCAGAGTCGGCGAGTCATATCCGCAGCTCATCAACCGGATCAAACTCCTGTGCGCCGAACACGACCGAGCGCAATTTGAAAAGAGAAACAACACCGATACGCGCTTGTCGGATGTGATGGCTGTTATGAAACGGCACAGGGCCACAACACGGTGTTTCATAGGCGAAGAGGTTGCCTGGGCTCCGGAAATGGGCCGCAGGTATGCCACGGTTCACGAATTGATGCAGGAGCTGAAACGTGTGATGCTCGACCACTACGCCGTTCTCGAAAAGAGTTATCCGCTTGCGCGCGGCAATGCGCTGGCAAAAGAGCTGAAAAGCGAGTTCCCAATTTTGCAGGGCCCGATGACGCATGTGAGCGACTCCCCTGATTTTCTGGCCCGTGTGGCCGAAAAAGGCGCCGTCCCGTTTGCCGCATTAGCCTTGAGTAAAGGGGAAAAGCTTGAAGCATTGATGCGGGAAACCCAAACAAAAGTCGGCGGCAAGCCCTGGGGCGTCGGTATTCTCGGATTCGCCTCCAAAGCGCTGCAAGAAGAACAAATCGCGCTCGTTAAAAAGTATCGGCCGGATATTGCCATTGTCGCCGGCGGTCGGCCTTCGCACTATCAAACCCTGCAGCGTATCGGAGTCGTTCCCTTTTTGCATATACCCGTGGCCTCCATGATACCGACGTTTTTTAAAGAGGGGGTGCGCCATTTCATTTTTGAGGGCCGTGGCTGCGGTGGGCATATCGGGCCGATCAACAGCTACACCCTATGGCAATCCGCCCTCATCGCGTTTCAACAATTGGCGGCGCAGGGAGAAGATTTAAGCGATGTGCGGATAGCGTTTGCCGGCGGTATTTATGATGCGCTGTCGGCAGCCATGACAAGCGTATTCTGCGTGCCTCTGCTCGAAAAGGGGGTCCAATTCGGGTTTGTTGTGGGCACCGCCTATCTCTTTACACGGGAAATACGCGAAAGCGCCGCCATTACACCCGCCTTTCAGCAAGTTGCGCTGGAAAGCGACCGCACCGCGATTCTTGAGACCCACGCCGGACATGCCATCCGATGCGCGCCGACGGCGTTAGCCTTGGACTGTTATCGGGAAAAGGCGGATCTGTTGACCCAGGGGATGGCACCGGCCGACGTCCACAAAAGATTGGAAAAAATCTATATCGGCCGGCTCCGGCTGGCCGCAAAGGGCGTCAAGCGCGCCAATGTCCTCAATGGACGCGAAGAACTGGTGACCGTTGCCGAGACGGATCAGATGAAAGAGGGACTATTTATGATCGGAGAAGCGGCCGCCTTGCTCGATCGTGTCATGGACATGGCGGATCTGCATCGATCCATTTGCCGCGACGCCGTTCCGGTGCTGCGGGGCAGCCGACTGCGGTTTTCTCGTACCGAAACGTCTGTTGAATCGGCCGTGAAAGCCAAACCCACCGATATTGCCATTATCGGCATGTCGATTCTGGCGCCCGGGTCTGACAACCTGGACAAGTTCTGGCACAATATTCTGGCCCAATTGTGCTGTATCGGGCAAGTGCCTGAAGAGCGATGGAAGCATTCGGTCAATTTTAATCCCGATCCTGACAACCCGGATACCACCTATTCCACCAATGGCGGATTCCTGGCGGACATCCCCATCAACTGCATGGAGTACGGCATTCCGCCGGGTTCCATACCGCAAATCGATCCCACGCAGCTTTTGGCGCTGGAAGCGGTAAAACGGGCCTTGAACGATGCCGGTTATGAAAAAAAAGAGTTTGATCGTACCAGAACCTCCGTGCTTTTCGGTTTTGCCGGCGGCGGTGATCTTCTGCTGGCTTACACGGTCCGTGCCGCGCTCAAAGAGTATATGTCCCGGGCAACGGATATTCCCGATACGGTTCGCGAGCGGGTCATCCGATCGATAAACGACGTATTGCCCGAATGGACGGAGGACAGTTTTCCAGGGATACTGGGCAATGTCATCGCCGGGCGCGTGGCGAACCGTTTCAACCTGAATGGATTGAACTTTTCCGTGGATGCCGCCTGCGCGTCATCCATGGCCGCGCTGCAGGTGGCCTGCCAGGAACTCGCCTACGGGGTTAGCCGAACCGCCATTGTCGGCGGCGTGGATGCATCTCAGCACATGTTTGGTTACATGTGCTTCAGCAAAACCAAAGCTCTCAGCCGTAGCGGTCAATCCAAACCTTTTACTGATGATGCGGATGGCATCGTTTTGGGAGAAGGGGTGGGCATTGTCGTGTTGAAGCGGCTGGCCGATGCCATCGACGATGCCGATCGAATTTACGCGGTCATCAAAGGGATCGGCGGAGCCAGTGACGGCAAAGGCAGCGGCATGACGGTTCCTCTCTCACACGGGCAGAAGATGGCCATTGATCGTGCCTGCGAGGTGGCCGGTTTTAACACGGACTCGGTGGATCTAATCGAAGCGCATGGGACCGGAACCCCTCTGGGAGACCGCGTCGAATTGGAGACGATACATAAAGTCCTGGAAAACCACGGCGCCACACAGCCCTGCGCCATCGGATCGATCAAATCGTCGATTGGTCATACAAAAGGAGCGGCCGGCATCATCGGTCTGATCAAGGCGACCCTGGCGCTTCATCACAAGGTGCTGCCGGCCCATGTCAATGCCGATACGATCCACCCCGCGGTATCATGTCCGCAGACACGGCTCTATCTCAATAAAAATACACGGCCCTGGCTGCGTAAAACAGCGCAACGCCCCCGGCGGGCGGGCGTCAGCGCATTCGGTTTTGGCGGTACGAACTTTCATGCGGTGCTGGAAGAGCATTGCACCGGCGCGAATGCGCCTGCCGAAGTTCCTCGCCGCCTGTGGCCGGCCGAGTTGTTTCTATTCGGTGCCCCCAACGTGCAGACACTGATAAACCGCATCGATGCCGCTATCGGTCGCATGGATGAAATGGATAAAACCGATGCTTCGCTGACCCGATTTGCCCATCGGCACTACCTTGAGCAGGTACCATCGGCAGCGATGCCGGTACGTTTTGCCGTGAAAGCCCAATCCATGGAACAACTGAAAAAAAAGCTCGATCAAAGCAAACAACTGATCGCAAACGGCGCCTTGCGATCCGGCCCGCGGGAAGCGAAAAATGCCCTGCGCATGGCTGACGGTATTTGGGGCTTGCAGGTGGAGGAGCCGGTCGGCCCGCTAACGGCCCTCTTTGCGGGGCAAGGATCCCAAAAGCTTCATATGTTGAGGGACTTGGCCATCGTGTTTCCCATTGTGCGAGCACGTTTGGAACATGCGAATGCCGTATTGGCGGATGAATTTTTTCCTTTGGAACACGGGGTGTTAACGGATTACATCTATCCCCCGAACTACGAGAACACGGAAGAAGAAAAGCAGGCACGCAACGCATTAACCCAGACCGCGGTAGCCCAGCCGGCGCTTGCCGCCGTCGAAATGGCGCTCGTGTACTTATTGGCGCAATTTAACGTTCGGGCAACCATGGCCGCTGGGCACAGCTTTGGTGAATTGACGGCGTTGTGGTCGGCCGGTGTCATGACGGATCGGCAGCTGTTGACACTGGCAAGCAAAAGAGGCCGCTGCATGGCCGCCGCTTCGAAGATAGCGACAGGCATGGTCGCCGTTCACATCGATCGAAATGCATTGGGCGAGTTTGTCGATGCCGCACCGGATCTTGCCATTGCCAATCATAATGCGCCCAAACAGGTGGTCGTTTCCGGCAGCATGGAAGCCTTGGAACAGCTTGAGGCCCATTGCCGGAGACAAACGTGGGGGTACACGCGATTGCCCGTTTCCCAGGGATTTCACTCCCCCCACATGGCAGGTGCGGCAGAGCAATGGCAGCATGAATTAACCGGGCAACAGTTCCATTCGCCACGTTTTCCCGTTTATGCCAATATGACGGCCAAACCGTATGGACCATCGGCTTCGGATATCAGCGACCTATTGAAAGAACATCTCCAAAACGGTGTCGCGTTTGTCCAACAAGTCGAGGCCATGTACGCCGACGGGGCGCACACCTTTTTGGAGATCGGGCCCGGATCGGTTCTCACCAAATTTGTCGCAGCCATACTGACGGATAAGCCACATCACGCCGTCGCCGTTCAACCGCGTGAAGGTGCATCGGGCATCGACATGCTGCTTGACTGTTTGGCAGCCCTGCATGTGCGTGGATACCCCGTCGACCTCAGGCCGGCGTATGCTTGCCGCAAGATCAAAACAAAAAAGAGGGCAAGCCAGGCGCCGTCGGCCACGGTGTTTTTGGTCAACGGCGGCAGAGCGAAGCCGACCGTACCACTCAAGCCAAGGAAAAAGAAAAAAGCAAATCGACCTGTTTGGGACAGCACTGCCCAATCTTCATTCCAAGACCAGGAGAAGTTTCAGCAATTGAAACATTTTCAAAAGAGTATGAATTTATTTCTGGAGACCCAGGAGCGGTTCCAGAAGCAACGTTTCGAAATGATGGAAAAGATGTGGGCTGCCAACCAGCAGCTTATTCGAAATTTGCTGGGGCCGACCCATTCCATGGGTACGCCTGGAATGCCCGGGGGGATGCCCGAAATACCCGGCGTTGCTTCCCACAGCGAGACGGGCAATTATATCCTTAACGATCGTGCAGTTCCGGACAACGCGTACGCGCCGGCACGATGGGCGCTTTCAAATTCCGCAAACGGATCTTCTCCGGCATCCGCTGCCCCGCGGCAGATCAATGCCGACCAGCAAATCAGTACCGATGCGGAAGATCCTTTCAGGCCGTCTGAAAAAACAGTTCCAAATGAGACCGTCGATTATCGTTCGCTTTTATTCGACATCATTGCCGAGCGCACGCAATATCCAGTGGAGATGCTGGCGCTGGATCAGGATATCGAAGCGGACTTGGGCATCGATTCCATCAAGCGGGTGGAGATCATCACCATGTTGAGAGAGACCCATCCGTCGTTGAGCGATATCGCCGACGAGAAGTATTATGAAG
>JASFGJ010000201.1:0-7325 GCA_050123815.1 Desulfobacteraceae bacterium | reverse complement strand
CAGCGCCCACCGGGAAACGCCGATGACAACCAGAAGCTGCATGCACATGAAGGCGCTAATACCGCTTACGGCCACCGCAACCGGCCGGATACCGGTTTTACCGAGCCGTTCGGCGGCACCGCCCAGCAACACGAATCCGGCGATCATCGCTGCAGCCACCAGCAGCAGCGCGCCGGCCACCTGGTCACGCTCAAAACCGGCCGTATCCCGCAGCCAGGGCCCCAACCACAGTCCGTGAATGGAGAGAAAACCGGCCTGGCTCAGGGTTGCCAGTGGTGCGATCCGCCAGAAAGTCATGCTGGTGAACACTTGGGCGATTCCCTTGAGCTGCCGGCCGAAGGTGAGATGCTCGCCGCCGGGCTCTTTTTCCGGAACGAACCAGAATACCGTTACGGCAACCACCAGTGTCAGGATGGCCAGCATCCCAAAAATGCCGCGCCAGTCGGTGATCCCGAGCATGGCTTCCACCGGCGCGGTGGCCGACAGCGCCCCCAGGCCGCCGGCGGCCATCTGCAGCCCGTTGATCAGTGGCAGCCGCCTCCGGGGAAACCACATGACATAGGCTTTGAATGACGCCATCAGGCAGGCCGACACCCCGAACCCGATAAAGGCCCGCCCGGCCACCAGCCCGGCCAGCGACGCTGCGCGCGCGAAGAGAAAGGCGCCCAGCGCGGCGAACAGCAACAGGAACGATTCGATCCGGCGGGGTCCGAACCGATCAAGCAGCACCCCCAGTGGAAGCTGGAATGCCGCGAAGGTTAAAAAGTACGCCGCGGTCAAAAGCCCCAGGTCGGAGGGATCCGCGCCTATATCGGCAACCAGGTTGGGAGCGATCACGGCATTGACCACCCGGTAGAGATAGGAAAGGTAGTAGCCAAAGGCAAAGGGAAGAAATATCCTCAGCAACATCGGCACGCTCAGCTTGGGGTCGGTTTCATTCATCAAAAAAATCCTTTTAAGCGCAGTCCGTCACTTTTCCTGTTGTACCATAGGGTTTTTCAACAGTCGCGGTAAAAAAATTTTCGCATAATAAGCGCTGTGGGAGCGGCGTCTCGCCGCGACATGTTCTTCTCATGGCTTTGATATCGCGGCGAGACGCCGCTCCCACGCGAAATCATGTTCACCGGAAAATGCTGGTAAGATGGGGTTGCTTTTGCAGCGCTTCTGTTCCAGAAAAGAGGATGCGCAGGCAGGCGGCCGGCAACACACCATATCCCAACAAATGCGAAAGGAGCGTAAGGTGAGGCTTTCCCTATATGACGGCATGCTGGAAAAAGATACGGCACAATTGATAGCGGTGGCCCTCGGCAATCGCAATGCCGACCTGGTGGTCACCGGCGGCCGGCTGCTCAACGTGTACACCGGCGAGCTGCAGGAAAATGTTTCGGTGAGCGTGAAAGGCGCCTGGATCGCCCACGTGGGACCCGACGGCAGCCACACCATCGGCCCGAAGAGCGAGGTGATCGATGCCGCCGGCAAGGTCCTCATCCCCGGACTGATCGACGGCCACACGCACCTCTCCTGGATGTGCGGCGTGGACCAATTTCTAAAACAGATGCTGCCGGGCGGCACCACCACCATCATCACCGAGGCCATGGAACCCTTTCCGGTGGCCGGGCTGGAGGGCGTGGTCGATTTTCTCGATTCATTGAAGGATCAACCGGCAAAAATTTTCGCCACCGCCCCGTTCATGGCCTCCATCAGCCGCGCGACCCGCGGTATTCCGGTCGACACCCTCAAACAGCTGCTCCAGCGCAGCGACATCCTCGGGGTGGGTGAATCCTACTGGCAAAGCGTCTTGCAGGCGCCTGAAACATCCCTGCCCGTGCTCGATGCAACCTTTGGCAGCGGCAAAACCCTGGAGGGGCACAGCGCCGGGGCCAGGGGAAAGAAGCTGGCGGCCTACCTGGCGTCCGGCATATCCTCCTGTCACGAACCGATCCTGCCGGAAGAAGTGCTGGAGCGATTGCGGCTGGGGATTTACGTGATGGTGCGCGAGGGAAGCATCCGCCGGGACCTGGAAGCGATATCGGTGATCAAGGAGAGCAACGTCGATCTGCGTCGCCTGGTGCTGGTCACCGACGGGGTCGAACCCGGTGATCTGCTCAAGGGCCGCACGATGGCGTACGTGGTGCAAAAGGCCATCGACTGCGGTTTCGACCCGGCGGCCGCGGTGCAGATGGCAACCCTGAACGTTGCCGAGCATTTCGCCCTGGACCACATCGTGGGGGGCATCGCGCCGGGACGCTGTGCCGACATGCTGATCCTGCCGGACAGCCGTACGATAGATGCCGAAACGGTGATCAGCAACGGAAAAGTGGTGGCCGAGAACGGCCGACTGCTGGCGCCGCCGCGCCGGCATGCGTTTCAACAGCCCAGCCTGACCACGGTACACCTGCCCGAGCGATTCAGCGCGTCCGATTTCATTATCCGGCCGCCCCAAAACCAGCCGTCACCCAAGGTGCGCATCATCGAGCTGATCACCGATCTGGTGACCGTCGAACGGCAGCAGGAGGTGTCGGCTGTCGACGGAGAGATCAGGTGCGATCCGGCCAATGACCTGCTGAAGGTGGCCGCCGTCGACCGCCGGCATACGCCGGGAAAGACTTCCGTCGGATTGATCAAGGGCTTCGGCCTGAATGCCGGTGCGGTTGCCTCCAGCGCCTCCTGGGACAGCTCCGATATTATCGTGGTCGGAGCCTCGGAGACGGACATGGCAGTGGCCATAAACCGGATCCACGAGCTTCAGGGCGGAGCCGTTGTGGTCAATGACGGCACGCTGCTGGCACAAATCGCCATGCCGATATTCGGGCTCATATCGCCCGAGCCGGCGGAAGTCATCGCCGGGCAGCTCGAGAACCTGAAGCAGGCCCTGCAGTCGCTGGGCGTAACGTTGCCGGACCCCCTACTGACGCTGAACACCCTCACCGGTGCGGCCATTCCCTATCTGCGCATCTGCGAAGAGGGTCTGGTGAACCTCAAACACGGAAAGACGGTGGATCTGTTTGTCGCATCCACATCCGCAGGCTGACGGGTATACGTTTCGAGCGGATTCCAGCACCCACTGCCATCCCTTTAAGATCCTACATCCGTCCGGCGTCCAACACGTTTCGGATCGTTCCGGCAACCTCTTGCAAAACGAACGGTTTCATGACAAAAGCCCGTATGCCCATGGCCAGAGCCTTTTCCTGATCCATTTGATGACTAAACCCCGTGCAGAGGATTATCGGCTTATTTGGGCGGATTCGCAAAATCTCCTTGGCCAGACCTTCCCCTGTCATGTTCGGCATGGTCATGTCCGTCATCACCAGATCAAACGCATCAGGATTGTGCTCAAAGGCTGCCAAGGCTTCGATGGAACTCGTCCGTGTTTTCACTTGATAGCCGAGTCGCTCCAGCATATTCTCACCGATATTTACCAATGTCTCTTCGTCATCCACAAAAAGAATACGTTCTTTTCCAGCGGGTATGGATTGGATAGCCGCCGGCTCCTTGTGAACCGCTTGCTCAATTTTCGGCAAAAAGACTTTAAAGGTGGATCCGTTTCCCCTTTTACTATCCACCGTGATGGTACCCCCACTGCTTTTTACAATGCCGTGGACGACGGAAAGCCCCATCCCGGTCCCCTCACCGGCCCCTTTGGTGGTGAAAAATGGATCGAATATTTTGCCGATAATACCGGGTTCGATACCGTCACCAGTGTCGCGAACCCGAAGCATGACATATTTTCCCGGAGCTATGCCAAAATAGTCCTTTACGGCATTTTCATCGAGTTGAACGGGTTCAACGGCAAGATCCAATACGCCTCCCCTTTGCTGCATGGCCTGAGCCGCATTGGTGCAAAGATTCATTACAACTTGCTGCATTTGCGTCGGGTCGGCCAGCACCGTGCAAGCCCCATTCATCTTGTGCTGAATTTCGATGGTCTTCGGCACCGAGGCCCGCAGAAGTTTGAGGCTCTCCTTTACGACCGGCGCCAAATCCATGGCAATCGGTTGGTGATCGTTTTGTCGACTGAACGTAAGTATTTGCCTCACGAGCTCTTTTGCTCTTTCGCTCGCCTGAAGAACCGACCTCAGATAGCTCTTTAAAGCCGAGTCTTCTTCGGCATCCAGCAGCGACAGCTCCGTATAACCTGAAATGGCGCTAAGGATATTATTGAAGTCGTGCGCGATGCCGCCTGCAAGCGTGCCGATGGCCTCCATTTTGTAGGCTTGGCGCAGTTGCGATTCGAGCCGCGCCTTTTCGTTTTCTGTCTCTTTTAACCTGCTGATATCGATGAAGCTTTCCAGAAGATATTCCCGGCCGTTCAATATGATGGGCAAGGCCGTTTTCATGACCGGCAGGTTTTTGCCGTCGCTGGTGAGGATCACCTGTTCTGAAGTATCCCCGTAAGCCCCTCCGTCGGTAATCGGACACCGCCCCGCTTCGGGGGAGCAGATATGTTTCCGACATTTGTGTCCAATAAGTTCGGACTTGGGCGTTCCGATCATTTCAATTGCGGCACGATTCACATCCATGATGACGTGACGATCCCTATCCACAATAAGAATGCCGGCTTGTACGGAATTAAATATATTTTCCAGTCGTTCACGGCTTTCCCGCAATGCTTTTTCAGCACGTTTTTGCTGTGTCACCTTTAGTTTGATTTCTCCGGCCATGGCATTGAACGCTCGGGCAAGTGTCCCGATTTCATCCCTGCTTTTTTCCGGAGCCTTAACATCAAAGTTTCCCCCTTCCACATGTCTCATGGCATTTACCAAATCGGTGATGGGTGCAACGATGATGGTATTCAATCCGAAAATGCCGAATACGATGACGATAATCGGCACGACAAAAAGAAAGACGATGATTGTGGTCAGTGTGCGTCGGCTGGCCTTTTCAAGCCTTTCATGGGCTCTCATCACTTCAGATTGAGCCCCTGTCACAATGGTATCGATTTCCGACGTTGCCACAGCCTTGTCAAAAACGTCTCTTGCTTTGGCAATCGTTGCTTCATATCCGTCAAGTCTTTGGTGTGAGTTAAAAATGAACGCCTCAATGGATTCTATTTGAGCAAACAGCTCCGCAAACAAGGCGGCAATCGTTCCATTGTCATCGATGGTGTGCAATTGGGACGACAAAAATTTTTTATTTTTTACGATTACGCCCTTTTTTCCTTCCGAATAATTTCTTTCGATTAAGCTGTTTAACGCAACCAGCGTCAACTGATTGAGACTTTTTAAGACATAAGGCGCCAGGGAGCTTTTTTTTGAGGAATCCATCCCCATGACTTCATCCAATTGAGCGACGGCCAGCACGGTTGCGATCTTTTCATCCAGCTTGAAATAAAGATCATTGATTCTTTTCCTATACTCGCCGTAGCTCCTTTCCACCTCGATCAGGGCTTGTTCTTTTTTTGCGATCAAGCCAACCAGCGTTTTCCCTGAACGTAGCAAGGCTTCGCTTTTTGCAGTATGCGATTTGGAGGGAGGATTGAATTGCTCTTCGGCATAAGGTTGCACGTGTCCGGAGGCAACAATATCTGAAACCGACCCGATTAGGGCGTTTTTCCATTTTGCGAATTGTTTGATGTCGGCAAGCTTTTCATTGACGCCATCTCGGACTTTGAGCAGGGAAAGCACCTGTTGGTGGGTCCAGATATTCATCAAGGCAAGTATGACAAAAACAAAAAATGCCGCCCCGCCTAAGGAGTAAATTTTCTTTTTTATCGTCATGTCCGGCGCGCTCTAATCAATGCTTCAGCGATACTCAGTATCTTTATTCTTTCCAGAATCCGCAGCCCACCCAAGCCTTTTGCCCATCTTTCAGGATGATCCCCTTTATGTATGAGCGTTTCGTTTGTATGGTTTTCGTGTATGGATTCAGCCACTCATATTCCATCCATCCTTGCCCGCCGGCTTCTACCATTTGTGCAATTTCATGTAAAAGCAGTCTTCCGTTGGGCGTTCTCAGGTGCCACATATTCTTTCCAACAAGTTCCGGCCTGATTCCTTGGCCACAGCAAATCGCCTCCTCTTTTGCGACATTATAACAATGGACAAAGACATAGAGCTTTTTATCGTGGTCAAAAAAGCGCGGGTCGTTTTCAAGGGCTTTCTGGACGGCGGACATGTCGTCTGAACGAGCACCCATAAACGCATGGGCAGCCTCGACGATGGCTTTTGCTTTGATTGCAACGGGCACAAGCCCCTCTCTTTGCTGTGACGATACACAAGGGGCGAGAAATGAACAAAAAACAAACAAGGTTAAAAGAGTGACTATAAGGATTTTCATTTTCGCCTCGGTTCTTTCTTTTGTCGGTCCGCAAAAAGTTCCATATCGATTCGTTTCGGGCCGGTGGTTTGCAGGTCAGCTATAATATGAGCATGAAAATCAGTTACATTGAAATCAAAGAGTGTGCCAACAGGTCGACTATGGTAATATCCACATTATTACAGAAGGATAGGCTTGTTGCAGCTGTTATCTGGGCATTGGCTAAATCACGCTAAATCATCGATTTTATTATTCAGTGACAATAATTGTATTGTCCCATAATAATTTTAGAGGATCCTCGATTTGAGCGTCTTTTTTTCCGCTCGTTTACAGTGGGCGATATCGTGAGAAAGGTGAATCAATGATTGCTGCTGTTTTTTGGCAGACTTCCGCATTCGAAAAAAACTGGACCAGAAGCCCCAAGCCCATTACTATCATATTGATAGCAATGGGCTTGGGGAGGGGTGTATTGAAAGGTAATAAGCATCCCACCACATGCTGTTTATTCCTTTCACCGAGGAGGTGCCTGAAATGACACACGGTCTGGTAGGCAAGACAATCAAATACCGGTACGAAAACGGATGGGAATACCATGTCTGCTACGAAAGCGAAAACAAGGTGACTTATGAAGTGGTTGCTGGGCCTTTTGGCAGCCGAAAGGCCTACCAGGTGACCAAGAGCAGGGAAGTTGCGCCGGGTGTTTATATGGTTGGCTGGTACGAAGAAACCGGCACAATCGTGGTTCAGGTGGTCAATCTCAACAGCATGCAGGTGACAAGTTTTGCCGGTTTTCCCCGCTGGGTTTTCGACAACCCCGAAGCCACCCACGGAGAGAAAGATCTGAATCTGGAAAAAATCAAGCGGATGCGGGAGGCCGGGCCGGATGCCCCGCGCGAGATATTTTTTGAAACCGGCACAATCTATGCGGTGGAAGATACGGATTGACCTTCAGGGTACCTAGAAGTGGTTTCAAAACCTCCCCTCGAACCCAAGATCAAGGCGGGGAAAATACGTTTAACCGCAGACATACATCGGGTATTTCGAGGATTAAACGTTTTTCCCCTGCGCTC
>JASFGJ010000200.1:0-7329 GCA_050123815.1 Desulfobacteraceae bacterium | reverse complement strand
TGTATCTTGCTTTTCTTGTTAAGGTTAAAGCCACCCACTTCTTAATCGTAACTAGTGACATAGAATTCAACGCAGTGTCTTTGCCTCTTGGCGGTATGCCGGCAAGAGGTCGAAACCGCATAAAGCGTTTTGCATTCTACCGGTGTTGGTGGCGGTGCCTACTCATGCTGAAAGGGATTGACTTGTGATGAAACGGACAGCCATTGGAATTGCCCTCATTCTTTGTTTTCTCCTCCTGCCGCCAAGTGTTTTTGCTGATCGCTCCTCTCCTTTGATTATCGATCATACGTGTACTGACCTTTCGCAAATACCTGCAAATTGGGTCGAGCAGGCGAAATCGCAAATCAAATGGCATTACGCCCATACTTCCCATGGCGGACAACTGACCAGCGGACTTAATATAGTGGAGGGACAGGACAGCACCTTCAGCTACAGCAGAAGCACATCCGGACTTCCGACAACATCCGGCGAACTGTGTATCTTAGATGGGATGCGGCCGTATGCCGATGATGCTTATATAACGCCAGATGAATATTTTAGCGACGACTGGCAGGCGCCGTATCACGCCCACAACCTGCTAAATAGTAGTGATTACGCAGGTATTATCAATGTTTCCGCTTTTTCGTGGTGCACTCAAATGAACGGCAGCAGTGACTCACTCGTTGACAATTACTTGCAGGCCATGACCCGGTTGGAACAAGACAATCCGGGAGTGACTTTCGTATACCTGACCGGCAATGCTCAATGCGGGCCCGATAATCATTATTGCAATGATTTGGATGCCGGTTACCGCCGCTTTTTAAATAACGAGCAAATCAGAGAGTACTGCCGCAATAACAACAAAGTCCTTTTTGATTTTGCCGATATCGACAGTTGGTGGTACAACGCCGACAGCGGCCAGTGGGAGCAGGCCACCTATGAATATACGGTTGGCGATCAAACCGTAGATGTCCCCTACGAACATCCTCAATACAACCTGAACCAATCAGGTCATACAGCCTATGAGAACTGTGAAAACAAAGGCAAGGCGGTTTGGCATATGATGGCACGCCTTGCCGGATGGGGTGACTGCATTGAAGCCCCTTCCGATCTGAACGCTCAGGCAGACTCGGAAAATCAACAGATCGTATTGTCATGGACCGACAACTCCACGGACACCAATGAAGACAGCTTCATCATTCAGCGGCAGGTAGATGACGGCGCGTGGGACAATGCCTATGCGTCTGTTGGCGCCGATACCACCACCTATACCGATTCGGGCCTCGACGATGGAAACTACCGGTATCGTGTCGTGTCCCATCTGAATGATGACGGTGAAGGCAATTCCTGCGACTCAAGCACATCCATTGCAACTTCGGCCCAGATCGGAAGCACTAATCCGCCAAATCAGGATAATGATACTGGCGGTGGCGACACCAGCAGCAGCGGCTGCTTCCTATCTGCGCAATAGGGGCCACCTTAGTCACAGCTTGAATCGAGATACCTGAAAAAGGGGGAAAGCTAGCAGTCTTACTCAGACTCCGAGTTCCCCCTTTCGACCCGGTCAGCGGATCAGCCCCAATATAGAAAACCCTGATCGTCCCTACTGATTCACCGTCTATCATACCTTTTTTATAATAGCATTTAGTCACTCCGCCTTATTGGCCAACTTGGATTAACATTGACATACTAATCATGTTTCTATAGAAAACAGAGACATGACCATCCAAAGACTACATTTCAAGATAGCGGCAAGCAAGTTTCAAGTGTTTTAAATTATTCGGTTCAGATCACTATAAGTGGTTGGGATTCAATAGCACTCCGTTTGATATTTGCGGTCAGTCTTGAAAGACAAGGCCGCATAAAACAATCAGGATATTGTATTCTTCGACAGGAAAAGAGATCAATTGGGCCTGTTGATGGAGGATAAAATGGAATTCAATCAGATTAAAAATAGACGATGCGCGTTTTGGTTGGCAATAATTGCTTTCAACATGTTTTTTCTTTCATCCTGCGGCGGCGGCAACATCACCTCGAACGATTCCAAGACCAACAAAGGTGCACTATCTTTCCAGATCGTCTATCATCGCTCGGCCGTCCATCGCCAGCCGCAGGCCGCTGTCATCGACTGTACCGGCGAGGGTGTGGCAACCGTTGAAGCATCGGTTTACGACCAGGACGATGTGCCTTTAAAAAGCGCCGGTCCATGGGATTGCGAGATCGGCCAAGGCACTATTTCCTCCGTGCCGGCCGGCAGTGGACGAACTGTTGTGATACTGGGTAGAGACGGCGATGGAAACGTTGTGTTTCGCGGTACAAAACCAGACATCCAGGTTGATGCCAATAGTGAAAACGACGCCGGTACCATCGATTGCTACCGCTTTGTTCCAAGCCTTCAGGTCCCGGCAGATGGTGCGGTGGTCAATGCTGAAACGATGGGTCTTGCCTGGAATCCCGTAACAGGGGCAACTGAATATCATGTCAGGGTATCGGAGAGCGACGATTTGAGCGATACCATTATCGATGAAACGATATCGACCGAAAACTACACGCCTGTGGGTCTTCTCAATGGCCGAACCTATTATTGGCTGGTTGTTGCCGGAGACGCTTATGACAATACGGGTATTGAATCGGAAATATGGTCCTTTTCTGTCAATGACTCAGGCCCTCATGGAATTATGTTTCTGGATTCAACCGGAGATGTAGGGATGTATTCAACCATTGCAGTTGAAGATGGTAAGATCTTTATCGGCTATTATGATGAGACAAATCAGAATCTAAAACTGGCCAGATCCACAAATGATGGATATAACTGGGTACTTTCAAAAATTGAATCCGATACCGATACCGGCCAAGGATCATCGATCGCTGTTGATGGTGAAAACATTTTTATAGCTACTACCATCCTTGTACCATCCTCTGGCCACCATGTTGGCATATCTGTATCGACAGACAGCGGAGAGACCTGGAACACATCGACGATATTACAAGATAGCTACACAACCAATGCAGCTTCCGATGAATTCGCAACTTCAATCGCTTTGGATGGCCAAAATATCTACATAACCTATCTTTCCTACAATCATTTAACCATGAAGATTCTTAAATCCAACTATTCAGCAACTGAATGGACATTGGCCGGGATTCCTATCCTGCCTGAGGATGATGAAAGCGGCTACTACAGCTCTATAAACGTACTAGACGGTATGCTCTATATCAGTCATTCCGCTTACACTGAGGGTGATGTTTATTTCACCAAAGTGCCCGACACATTGTCTGATCCGGTCAACGTTTTGGTTGATCAGATCGGTGCCGTGTATCAAGGCAGAGGTTACACAACATCTGCTGTTAGACAACAGAACGATAAAGCATATGTCTATATTGCTTATTTTGATCAGTCCGAGGGCAATCTCGATCTAAAATTTGGGCTATCTGAAAATGCAGGCGACAATTTCTCCTTATCATCAATAGACAGCACAAGCGATGTTATCGGAAAATACCCGTCCATGGCCATCTCGGGCGACACCATCTTTATTGCCTACCATGATGAATCCAATGGTAACTTGAAGCTCGCCAAATCTTCTAACCACGGCAGTAACTGGGATATCAGTACGGTTGATAATTCAACCGACAGTGTGGGACGTTTTGCTTCACTGGCAGTAGACGGGTCCAAAGTGTATATCAGTTATTACGATGAAACGAACAAAGACTTGAAATTTGCAAAATCCATTGACGGCGGAAGTACATGGTAGTGCATTTATCGATAGAATCTTTTCGCTGAAAGATAAGTTGGGGATTATCGTTAATCTTGGCATTTACACCACACAGGAGGAGAATATGCGGCGATTGTTGATTGTAATGACCGTGATACTTATGACCTTTGGAATGGCTTCGGCCCAAGAGAAACCCACACCCGATGAAACTCGAAAAGTCATTGATTACTATTACAGCGGTAAAGGTAGCGGCGCTATCCTGATGGATCTTCGGATATGCGAAAAAATAGCCGTGGAAGAAGGTCCTGAAAAAAATGAATGCCTGGACAAAATAAACCCCAATCAAATACCATTAGGCGGTGAGCTGCATCTATGGATGAATTTTCTGGTTCCTCTGAATGATTCGGCTGATATTATCATAGCGTTCAGTCGCAAAGACAAAGTGCGCCGTACTGCCAATGTTAAACTTGCCGGCGCCACACGCTATCGCACCTGGAAACGAATCCCCACAAACAAGGCCGGACAATGGACCATCTCCATCTTGCAGGAGCTGGAAGACAAAGACCTTGAATTGGGAAGCATGCAATTTACGGTCATTGGGCCTACGCAGTAGTTCTGTTGCCACTAGAAGCTGTTTTACTTCGGTGCAAACAACACCATCTTGGGTCGCTCTTCCATGGCCCCGACCAGGTCGCGCAGATACCCGAACTCCATGCAGCGGGACTGACAGTGCTTGACACAGGCAGGCGGCAGCCCTTCTTTGTGACGGGCGATGCACAGGTCGCACAGATCGGTGGGGTAAGGCAAATAGTCGATGGCCAGCCCGGTGTGCGTTTCGTATTCGAATTCGGTGACCGTAATGCCGTTTTTGCCGGCCGGCAGGTTGTGCTCCTGCTGGCAGGCGACTTCGCAGGCATGGCAGCCCGTACAATAGTTGTAGTCGATCAGCAATCCGTATTTAGCCATGTTTCGCCCCCGCGTCCGAAATCTTTTCCAAGGTGACCAGCGTGGTTTTGTACTGGCCGCCGCCAAATCCTGAGGAACTGCACTGGGGCCCGGGGATCAGAAGATTGATCTGGTAGTCCCACACGCCGAACAGGTCCGGCTCCGGACCGCTGCGCTCCGGCAGCCACCACCCGTGACGGGTCTGAATGTGCGACCGATGGACCTTGCGCGTCAGTTTGGCCTTGCGTTTAACCTTTCCGAGATCGTTTTTGATGTATACCCACTCCCCGTCGTCGATGGCGTACTTCCTGGCGGTATCGGGATGAATCTGCACCAGGGGATCGGGCTCCTTTTCCCGCAGCCACGGTATGCCCCGATGTTCGGAGTGGAAGAAAAGCTGACTGCGGGCGCCGGTGATCATGATCAAGGGATACTTCTTAAACAGATCCGGTGTGGCCGTGGGGCTTTGGGGCGGTTCGACGTAACGCGGCAGCGGGTCCAACCCCCACGATTCATACGCGCTGCAGTAAAGCTCCACCTTGCCGCTGTCGGTCTCGAATCCCGGCCGGCCGTCCTTGCGCAACAGGCCTCGCTCATGGCGATGATACGGCTTGAACGGCCCCTCTTCGGGCATCGCCCAGCCCCCCTTCTCCGCCAGTTGCCGGAAGGTCATGCCGGAAGAGGCCAGACGCTCGTTAAAAAGATCTTCGACGCTGCGCCATTTTTTCATGCCTTCGGGGTTGAAGCGTTTGGCCATTTCAAAGTTGATCTCCCAGTCGGATTTGCATTCACCGACCTGGACCCGCTTTTGGATTACGGCCAACGGCGCCCACCAGGCCCGAAAACTGTTCTTCTCCGCAAATGTGGCCGCCGGCAGAAAAATGTCGGCCAACGCCATCGACGTCGGGTTGTGAAACAGATCCACCACCACCACAAAATCCAATTTCTTCAACGCCTCGTAGTGCAGCCGCGCACGCGCGGCCTGACCGCCGAGGATGTTGGCGGTCTGAATCCAGGCGCCCTTGATGGGATAGGGCTTTCCCGAATGGATCTGATCGATGACCATGTCCGGATGGGCCCATCCCCTGAAATTTTTCACCATGGGATAGACGTCGGCGCCGATGCGCTTTTTGGTCAGTTTGTTGACCAGCGCCTCACCGTACAATTCCACCAGTTCTTCGGTAGAGTAAGGATAGGAAGAAACCCCATGCGAGGGCCGCGCGATCACGTTGCCGCCCGGGACATCGATATTGCCCGTGATGGACCACAGACAGATAATGGCATGCGCCACCGACGTCCCCTCGGGCTCCATGTCCACGGGAACCCCCCAATGAACCGCTGCGGGTTTACTGTTGGCGTACAGCGTTGCCGCGGCCTCGATGGTCTTGGCCGGCACGCCGGTGATATCGGCCACCTTGTCCGGCGGATAGTCCCGCGCCCGCTGCCGAAGCCGGTTGAAACCAACGGTCCACTGATCGACAAAGGCCTTGTCGTACAATTCCTTTTCGATAATGACATTGAGCATTCCCAAGGCCAGGGCGCCGCCGGTGCCGGGCCGCAGCTGCAGATGATGCGCCGAACGGGTGGTCATCCAGGTATGGCGGGGATCCACGCTGATGATCTTGGTTCCCATGCGCATGCAGTCGACAATCCAGTGTCCCATGAAGGCATCGGGGCATCCATTGGGGGGGTACTGCCCCCACACCAGGATCACTTCGGGACGTTTCCAGGCCGGATCGTCATACCGTTTTTCCAGGAACTGTGAGCAGTCGGTAACCGTAAAATCGCCCATGACGGCTTTCATGGCCCCGAGCCGGGGGGTGTAACACGATTGTCCGGACAAACCCAGCTGTGCCCAGTTGGGACTGCCGTAACTATAAGTTAAAAATGATATAGGCCCGCCAATGTCCCGGCCGGTCCCCTGCGCGAAGACCATGGCCTCGGTGCCGAACCGGTCCCGGATCTCCTTCATGCGCTGCTCGCAAATGTCAAAGGCCTCGTCCCACGAAATGGGTTCGAAATTGCCTTCGCCCCTTTTTCCCACACGCTTCAAGGGTTGGGTGACGCGATCGGGGTGGTACATGTACTGGGTCAATGCCAGCACACGGGGGCAGGCTCGACCCTGATTGAAGGGATGGTTCTCATCACCTTCCACCTTGATCAATTTGCCGTCTTGCACGTAAAGCTTCTGGCCGCAACCACCATGACAGCCAGGGCCGGCAGACCACGTAACCGTGGGATAGACATCAAAATGCTGCATGTAGGTACTTCCTATCGTTGATTGGGTTTAAACAAAACCGTCGACCGCCAACGGCACGACGCCGAATTGGTGGGTCAACCCCATGTAATCGTTGTAGACCCACTCTTCAACAACCTTACCGTTTTCCCAGGTGGAAACGACACATCCCACCATTGAGATCTCTTTACCGGTGGGCGGCGCCATCAGGGTCGGGGTTTTGCCGGTATGCTTGCCGGTAAGTGTGATCCGAACCACGGTTTTGTTTCCGTCCACCAGGATCTCCTCCAACCGTATATTGAAGTTGGTGTAGGCGCTGCGGACATCGGCAACAAATTTCTTATAAGCTTCCAAGCCCTGCACTTTCTTCATCGGCGGTTGGTGGCGCAGATAGTTGGGGGCGATCAATTCATCCAGCACTTCCAGGTTCCCTTTGTTGTAAGCTTCCTCAAAAAT
>JASFGJ010000199.1:0-7336 GCA_050123815.1 Desulfobacteraceae bacterium | reverse complement strand
CCTTCGACGGGGGTTTTCTATAACCTATCTCAAAATAAATCTAAACGCCCCTGGCGGCGTTGCAAAACGGCTAAAAATGCTCACATACTACGTGTATGCTCCGCTTTTTAACCGTTTCGCGCCTTGCCATGAGCGCTTACATTTATTTTGAGATAGGTTCTAGCAAAAATCGGCTTTGCGGGTGCCCTCACCTTGAATAGGTTTTGTGCACTAGCCGGATGCCTTCAAATGTCTTGATAAACTCGTAACACGTGCGAAGCTGCGTCATCCCGGACTTGATCCGGGATCCAGGAGTGCCTTAAAGCACTTCCTGCCGAATCAAATCCGGCATGACGACAACATGACTTTATACATCGTCATCAAATCTTAAGACGCGTAACAAAAGAAAAAGTCTACATATTAATTGAGTGGACAGTGCGGTTCGGAATAAGATGGGCCTGGGCTCGAATAATGCGCCGTTTCGGGCTCACATTACACGTTAGCAGGGCGGCCGCCGCGGGAGGTGTGGCAAGCGTCTGAAATTTTCACCATCTGGAAAACCAAGTGATCGCCAGAAGAAACCTGTTCCAAAACCGGACCTGAGGACTGGAAATTTCGCGGTTTTGGATCCGACCCCCAATCAGCTGTTGGGAGCGCGCAAAAGCCCGCGCGCCCCAAAGCAATATCTTTCGGATACAATGGAAGTCAATCCCCAGCCTAAAGGACAGGGACGCTTTTTGGAACACCCTCAAAGGGTGTCCAGCCGCGCGATTCGTAGTACTCTTTGCCCCTAAGGTTTTTAAGGACTTCGATGCTTGTTTTATATCCTTTGTACATGCGGCACATGTCCATAGCCATCCCGCATATTTGAGCTACCGCCTGCAGTATTGTGACGTCCTGAATCGTAGCTTCCCAGGGCTCGGACGAATACACACGCAGGGCCCCAATCACGCTGTTGCGCGCAACAATGGGAACACCCAACAAAGATGAAATGCCTTCTTTTTTCGCGGCCTCAGGATATTGAATCCGCGGATCATCCTGTACGTCGTAAATCGCAATCGGTACCTGGTCTTTTGCCTCCGTTATTTCCTGCATATAACGAACCGGTCCCTTGTTTAAATACTCATCGCTGAGTCCGAACGAGGCCGCAAGACCCAATTCGCGGGTTCCTTTCTTGAGTAGAAATACGGAACAACCTTTAACATTGAAGGCATCTTTTACGCCTCCTGCCGTTAAAAGAGCGACCTCCTCAGGCTCCTTGCACTGTGAGATTGCACCCGTCAATTCAATGAGTTTTTCATAATACATTTCGTGCTGTTTCATTCATACCTCCTTTTTTTCAGGAGTTAACATTAAATGTGTAGAAAAGAACATCTTATGCAGTGCAAAGCACAGCTTCATCTTTCAGTGGAATTTCAATTTGAATGGAATAGGAAATGCCGCTTGATATGCAGCTCAATGCATTATGTGATCGGTCGGTGTTAAGTTTAAATGACAACTCTAACTATTTTTCATAATATTCAATTGGTGGCCTTGTCAATCCAATTGCCCCCAATTTCCTCCCGGAGTAAAAATATATTGACCCATTTGTCTAGATTCAATTATATTTGAACATTAGGTTTCCATGTTCAATTAGAGTATTTTTCCAATAGTCATTTTTTGTAGCAACAAGCTCACCTCTTGATGCTCGCTCCAGATCATCCCTGATTTCCAAGTGACCTATTCTGTTCGTCGAATCTTATTAACATATTTCCTGGCGCAAGCGAGGAGGAAATCATGAATGGCAACACATCCGTCTCAGTCTGCTGTTTGATGGTGACGTTTATCGTTTCAACGATCGTCGTTCAATCAATCTCATTTGCCCAACAAGGGACTGGTCCAGGTTACCCGGGATATACCTGCGTCGGCGGTCCTGGAGGGTACTGTTTTGAAACCCCTTGTGTAAATGGAGTGTGCACAAGCTGCGGCCAACCAGGTTATTTTTGTTGCCCTGGTGGGGATTGCTATTTTGAGGATGAAGGTTATACCTGCATAACCGGTTATTGTATAAATCCAACTAGTCAGTCCTGCGGCCAGGTTGGGTTACCTGCTTGTGTAGATCCCGTCAATGGACCTTATTGCTTTACTGGTGTCGAGGATGCCGGTGATTGTATTGCATGTGGTCAGGACTATTGGCAGCCGTGTTGCCCAAACACTCAATACGAATGTGATTATGGTGAATGTATAGCAGGTATTTGTGTACCAGAGGATCAAGCTTCGAGTGGTGGTGGAGACGACACTGGACCCAGCGGAGGGGATGGTGGTGGAGACGACACTGAGACCAACGAAGGGGATGGAGGCGGAGACGATTCACTGGAATTTTGTTTTATTGGCACTCTGCAGTCCTATTGATTATTTCAACAGTGCCGATATACGGAGAGTATCCCAAGAAAACCGGAACTGTTATTCCGAGCCCGAGGCAATCTTATCCCGAGCCGCAACAATCAGCGGTCGCCCAGTTTGGGCAGGAGACGTTTCGCGAAATTATTATCGGCCTGGTCGAGTGTTTGCCGTCGAAATGTTTTAAAGGATTTGACGAGCTCTTTGGCGTAAGGAGTCAACACCGATCCGCCGCCGCTGGAACCTCCCGTAGTGCGAACAACCAATTGCCGCCCCAGCCGATCTTCCGTGGCTTTGATTCTTCCCCAGACTGCCCGGTAGCTCATTTTGAGGGATTTGGCAGCCGCATTGATTGATCCGTATTGCTCGACGGCCTCCAGTATCTTCACCCGGCCCATACCGAAAATGACATTGCCGGATGAGTCGGCGATCCACATCTTCGTACGCAGTTTGAATGGCATGTCAACGGGCTTTTCCAAGGATTGTTAGAAGTGGGTTTCAAAGCCTCCTCTCGGGCTCGATCTCTGTGTTGAGCCGAGGTGTTCAATCCTCGAAATACGTAATGCATCCATCCGGTTGAACTCCTCGGCCCGCCTTTTTATCCCGCTGATCTTTGGTGGGGACCTTAAACCCGAGAGAAGGTTTTGAAACCACTTCTAGTGATTTTGACTTGGTGAACCAGTCACCGTTACCCCAATGCTGTAAAACAGGTACACCATGCCCCTTTTAAAATCAATGCAAGCTGGGAAAAATTCGTTCTAAACGTTATGTCATAATTGACATAACGAAATGGCCGTACTATGTGCGTTTCGTACCACCTGTTCCACCTGTTCAAAATTCGACATTCAAACCCCAACCCTAAGGAATCGACAATATGGCATCCAGCCAATTGGTGTTGAACGGCCAAAAGTTGGCCTTTTCATCCGGCCAGACCCTGCTGGAGGTGGCGCAATCCAACCACATTCACATTCCCACCCTGTGCCATCTCAAGGGAGCCACACCCACCGGTGCCTGCCGGATATGCGTAGTGGAAGTCGAGGGGTCCCGCACGCTTTTGGCGGCTTGCAGCACTCCGGCATCCGAAAACATGATTGTGCATACCCACTCGCCCAGGGTGATCCAGGCGCGAAAAATGATCCTGGAGTTGATGCTCTCATCCGGCAATCACAATTGCGCCGCTGCCGGTGCCACAGACCTTGAAGACTGGACCGCCTTTCAACTGCAGGTCCAGCAAGCGGATGCATCGCCCGATTTGTGTCCGGCCTGGGGGGAATGCAAATTGCAGGATCTGGCGTATGAATACCAGGTCAGCTGCGAGACATACGGCTCGACCCGCTGCAGCTATCCACAGGAACTGGCCAATCCGCTGATTGTTCGGGATTTTTCACGGTGCATTCTGTGCGGCCGCTGTGTCCAGGCATGCAATGAGATTCAGGTGAACAACGCTATCAGTTTCGGTTATCGCGGTGCCCATGCAAAGATCGTGGCAGCCGGCGACCGGCCGTTGCGCCAGTCGGATTGCGTCTTTTGCGGCGAATGCGTCCAGGTCTGTCCGGTCGGGGCCCTGGTGGAGAAAAAATCGCGCCACACCTGGAGACCCTGGACAAACAAAAAAATCCGCTCCACCTGCCCTTATTGCGGAGTGGGCTGCCAACTCTGGCTGCATGTCCAGGATGAGAAAATCGTCAAGGTCACCGGCGTCGAGGAGGCCCGGCCCAATCAGGGCCGGCTGTGCATCAAAGGCCGCTTTGGGTATGATTTCATCTATTCGCAGGAACGTTTGAAAACGCCGTTGATTCGGGATGAACAGGGCCGATTCCGCGAAGCCTCCTGGGATGAGGCGCTCGATCTGACGGTAGAAAAGTTCAGGCAAATCATCGCTGAGAGCGGTCCCGACGCCCTGGCAGGCGTCAGCTGCGCCCGCAGCATCAATGAAGATTCGTACGCCATGCAGAAGCTGTTTCGCGCCGTGTTGAAAACCAACAACATCGACCACTGCGCCCGCACCTGACATGCGCCCACTGTCGCCGGTCTGGCGACCAGCTTTGGATCGGGTGCGATGACCAATTCATTCGACGAGTTCACCAGGGCCAAAATGTTTCTGGTGATGGGGTCCAACATGGCCGAAGCCCACCCGGTGGCCGCCACGTTTGTCAAAAATGCCGTAAAAGGCGGGGCGCAGCTGATCGTCGTGGATCCGCGTCGTCATCCGCTGGTCGACCATGCGCACCTGCATCTGCCCATCCGTGTGGGCAGCGATATTGCGCTGCTCAACGGTGTCATGCATGTGCTCATCGAAGAGGACCTGTACGACAAAGCCTTTGTGGACGCCTGCACCGTCGGGTTCGACGAACTGGTGTCCAAGGTCAGCAGCTACCCGCCCGAATATGCGGCGGATATCTGCGGTGTCGAAGCAGACACGATCCGGGATCTGGCCCGCCGCCTGGCCGCGGTCAAGCCACTGATGCTGTGCTACACCCTGGGCATCACCGAACACACCTGCGGCACCCACAACGTGATGAGTATCGCCAACCTGCAAATGCTGCTGGGCAACATGGGGGTTGAATGCGGCGGCGTCAATCCCCTGCGCGGCCAGAACAATGTGCAAGGGGCCTGCGACATGGGCGCCTTGCCCAATGTCTTTCCCGGATACCAGAAGGTCACGGACGCCGATGCGCGGGCCAGGTTTGAAACCGCCTGGGGGGTTGCCGACCTGCCGGAAAAGAACGGGCTGATGTTGCCTCAAATGCTGGAGGGGCTTGCCGACGGCCGCATCCGGGGCTTTTATATTTTCGGCGAAAATCTGGCCAACTCGGAACCCAACATGGCCAAGGTTGAACGCGAACTGGCCCAGGCCGAATTCATCGTGTGCAACGATATCTTTCAAACCGAAACCACCCGGTTTGCCCATGTGATTTTTCCGGCGGCGGCCTGGAGTGAAAACGACGGAACGTTCACCAACAGCGAACGCCGAATCAACCGCGTGCGCACGGCCAGTCGGGCTCCGGGCGAGGCAAAGCCGAACTGGTGGGTCTTCAAACAGATCGCACAGCGCATGGGCCATCACTGGCCCTCCGACAGCGCAAAGGAGATTTGGGATCACGAAATCTCGGTGCTGGCGCCACAGCTTTGCGGCATCAAATACCATCGCCTGGATGGTGACGGCCTGCAATGGCCCTGTCCCACCGAAGACCACCCCGGCACGTGCTTTCTGCACAAAGACGGTCGGTTTACCTGCGGCCTGGGCGTATTCAATCCGGTAGACTGGACCCCGCCGGCCGAAGTTCCGGACAAAGCGTACCCGCTGGTGCTGAGCACCGGTCGCCGCCTGGCCCATTACCACACCCGCACTCAGACCGGGCGTTGCGAGGGCTTTAACGATATTCTGGGCGAGGAGACCGCCGATATCTCTCCGGAAGACGCAAAGACGCTCGACATCGAGCAGGGGGACATCATCCAGGTGATCTCCAGGCGCGGGCGTGTCCGGGTCCGGGCCAAAATCACCCGTGAAGTTCCCAAAGGATTGGTGTGGATGGCGTTTCACTTTCGACAAAACAACGCCAACTGGCTGACCATCGACGCGTTCGACCCCATCACCATGACTGCGGAGTACAAGGCCTGTGCGGTCAGGATCGAAAAATTAAAATCATAAAGGAGAATATGTTGCACACCCAAATGCCGGCGTACAAACAATTGATCCCGGGGCATGCGCCAGTCGACTGTAATCCATCCGAGATGCTGGCTTTCAACCAAATGCTCAATCGAGATGCCCGGTCGCTGTTGAATGAAACCATCATCGAAAACCGGATTCATCAAGCGTTTCAGCTGCAAATCCACAGCCAACGGATTTTCTGGCTGACGTTGGCCCGAATCACCGAACTGGCCATATACCAGGCCGGAGTTTACGCCGATGCATGCGAGTTTACGGCGGCCGGAGATTTGCTGGTCAATCCCCGGCGCATCGACGTGCACCTGAAGGGGCGAAAGCGCTCTGTTGTCAAACACCGTCACTCCAGACTGAGCGGCCAGTTCGCGGCCGACATCGGCAGGGAATCGCCGGTGTGCTGGCTGGCCCGGGAAGCGACGCCGCGTTTGACCAGCGATGCCATCCTGCCCTGGTTGCGCCGAACGCTGGCATCTTCCGGCGCAATGGCGGGTTCCTACATCAAAAGCCTGGACCGGCGAATGGGCCAAGTCGCCGATACCCTGGCCTTTTTAATCGCCTGGCGGATCGAGGACGCTGTCGAGTTTCACCAACGGACGGGGTCAATGGACTTGCATGAGAGGGCGTTTATCGAATCCAATCTGTGCCGCTTCGACACCGGACATTTTGATGCCATGTATGCGGATACCGAAGCGATTCTCTACGCCGGCAGGTGTCCAACCCGTTTTCTGGCCTGATGGGGCCTCCCATTGCGGTATTTGTCCATCTAAAGCAGTTTGATACCGTTGAGCGATGCGTCCTCTTGCAGCAAGCCCCCCTACAAGGAATAAGTTATCGTGGGACGATACAAGTATTGTTGTTTAATAAAATAAACGAGAATCAAGCTTTAATTTTTCGTGCATAGAAGTCTACCACAATAAGTCCAACCAACCGTAATAATTTAAATAATACCATCCATAAGCTTTTGGCACAGTTTTTGATTATACTCCTACCAATAGACAATAAACGGAGCTGACGGCAATGTTCAATACGAATAGGCACCCTTAGATAATGAGCCGTTGTTGTGATGCATCTTAAAGTCGCCAAAATTGTATTGAAGATTGATTAGATTATCCAGACGATACCCTCTTACGTTTTGTTTTTTCAATTAGTCTCGGAAACGCACCGCTCTTCCGTCACATTTTGCCGCGAATGTTCGTGATACCCTCTTTTTCCCAACGCCTAAGCTCTGAAAGATGGATGCTCCCATAACGAAAAGGGAGTCAAAGTCATGTTTCGACTATTTAATATTTCGATATACCTGCTGCTGGCCGC
>JASFGJ010000198.1:0-7342 GCA_050123815.1 Desulfobacteraceae bacterium | reverse complement strand
CTGACCGTAAATCAGGGCCGCCTTGGGCAGTACGCCGGACTCTTTCATTTCGTGGTACAGGTCGTTGCCTTCACGGGTACGCTCGCCCACACCGGCAAACACGGAGATACCGCCGTGCTGCATGGCGATGTTGTGCACCATTTCCATCATGATAACGGTTTTGCCCACGCCGGCACCGCCGAACATGCCCATTTTCCCGCCGCGGGGAAACGGAACCAGCAGATCGATTACCTTTACACCGGTTTCCAGTACGTTGACCTCGACGTCCTGCTCGGTAAAGGCGGGAGCGGGTCTGTGGATGGGCATCATCTTTTCCTGGCTAACCGGACCCAGTCCGTCCACCGGGCGTCCCACCACGTTGAGCACGCGGCCCAGGCTGGCTTCGCCCACAGGCATCATGATGGGGCTGCCGGTGTCTTTGACCGGCATGCCGCGCACCAGACCGTCGGTAACATCCATGGCGATGGTGCGGACCACGTTGTCGCCCAGATGCTGGGCCACTTCGATAACCAGGTTGTCCTCGTCATCGTTGATAGCCGGGTTGGTAACGGTCAGCGCCGTACGAATGGTCGGCAGTTTGCCCTGTTCGAACTCAACGTCTACGACAGGTCCCATAACCTGCGTGATTTTTCCGATATTCTCAGCCATCTATTGACCTCCTGTTAAACTGTAAAACAGTAAATTTAATTAACCTTTAAGGGCTTCGGCGCCGCCCACGATATCCATCAGGTCAGCCGTAATGGCTGCCTGTCGGGCTTTGTTATACACCAGTTGCAGGTTATCCAGCATATCGTTGCAGGCCTTGGTCGCGTTGTCCATGGCCATCATTCGGGCGGCGTGCTCGCTGGTGGATGTCTCCAACAGCGCACTGAAGATCTTGACATCGATGCTCTTTGGCAGCAAAACCCCCAAAAGCTCATCCGTGGAGGGCTCGCAAATGTGTTCCGCCAGGTAAGGCGCGTCTTCATCGGCTTCCTCTTCGGCCGCTTCGATGGGCGGTATGGGCAGCAGTTGCTGCACCACCGGTACCTGTTTGGCCATACCGATAAATTCGGCGTAAACCACAAAGACCTCGTCATAGTCGCCGTCCAGGTAACCGCCGGCCAGATCGCGTCCGGCGTTGACCGCCACGTTGAATCCAAAGGATGCGCCGACAACGCCCAGATGTTCGGATGCGATGGTTTGTTGGGAATTGCGAACCCAGTCCCGTCCTTTTTTACCGAAGCAGGTGAAGCTCACCTCCATGCCCTGTTCGATTTTTTCTTTGGCCAGGGTCTCGGCTTTTTCGATCAGGTTGATATTGAAGCCGCCGCAGAGGCCGCGATCGGAGGTGGTGAGAAGGATGTTGACCTTCTTGGGCGCGTCCTTCGGCACCAGCAAGGGGCTGGCTTCTTCGCCGGCATTTTTGGCCAGGCTGCCCAGCACTTCGACAAATTTGGCGGCATAGGGCCGGAAGGCCTCCATGCTGCTCTGTGCGCCGCGCAACCGCGATGCCGCCACCATGTTCATCGCCTTGGTAATCTGCTTGGTCTTTTTGATACCGTTTATTTTCAGCAGTACTTCTTTTAACTGTGGCATAGAGATAGCCCTTGTGTTCTAGTGGTTTGAATTCGACCGAATACTAAATGGTATCTTTAAACTCATCACCATAGGCGGTCAGGGCTTCCGTCATCAGCTTGTCCAGATCGTCATCGATGGCTTCTTTCTCCATGAGTGTTTCAAACACTTTGGGATAGCGCTCTTCCATGAAGGTATACAGACCCGCCTCATATTTGGCGACGACATCGGTGGGCAGCTCGTCGAGAAAGCCACGGGTGCCGGCGTACAGGATGGTCACCTGCTGCGCCATTGACAGCGGTTGATACTGGGGCTGTTTCAAGACCTCCACAAGCCGCTGGCCACGGGTCAGCTGCTGTTGCGTGGCTTTATCCAGGTCCGATCCGAACGCGGCGAAGGCTTCCAGCTCACGGAACTGGGCCATGTCGAGACGCAGGGTACCGGCCACCTGCTTCATGGCTTTGACCTGCGCGGCACCGCCCACGCGGGAGACCGAGAGACCAACGTTGATGGCCGGGCGAACACCGGCGAAGAACATGCCGGGCTCCAGATAGATCTGGCCGTCGGTAATTGAGATAACATTGGTGGGGATGTAAGCGGACACGTCGCCCGCCTGGGTTTCGATGATGGGCAGGGCGGTCAGGGAACCGGCGCCCAGTTCATCGCTCACCTTGGCCGAGCGTTCCAGCAGGCGGCTGTGGTTGTAAAAAATGTCGCCCGGATAGGCCTCACGTCCCGGCGGGCGTCTGAGCAGCAGGGAGACCTGGCGATAAGCCGCGGCCTGCTTGGACAAGTCATCGTAAATGATCAGGGCGTGTTTGCCGTTATCGCGGAAATATTCACCCATGGCGCATCCGGCGTAAGGGGCCAGGAACTGTTGGGTGGCCGGATCGCTGGCGCAGGCGGAAACGATGGTGGTGTATTCCATGGCGCCGTGCTTTTCCAGAACGGCATGCACCTGGGCCACGGTGGATTTTTTCTGGCCGCAGGCAACATAGATGCAGTAGATGTCGGTCTCTTTCTGGGCCAAAATGGCGTCGATGGCCACGGCGGTTTTGCCGATTTGGCGGTCGCCGATGATCAACTCGCGCTGTCCGCGTCCCACGGGGGTCATGGCGTCGACCGCCTTCAAGCCGGTGTAGCACGGTTCGTGAACGCTCTTGCGGGCGATAACGCCCGGTGCCACCATCTCGACGCGGCTGCTATGCTCCGATTCGATGGGACCTTTGCCGTCCAGAGGGGCTCCGGTGGCATCCACCACGCGCCCAAGAACCGCTTCACCCACCGGTACCTCTGCAATGCGGCCGGTGCGCTTGACGATGTCGCCCTCTTTAATATGGGTGTCTTCGCCCATGATGGCGACACCCACATTGTCCTCTTCCAGGTTGAGCACCAAACCTAAAATGCCTCCAGGGAACTCAACCAGCTCGAGGGCCATGACTTTTTCCAATCCGTAAACACGGGCAATGCCGTCACCGACGGACAGAACAACACCGGTTTCACTAAGTTCGACGGTTTTGTCGTAGTCGGTAATCTGCTCTTTAATAATCTGACTGATTTCTTCGGCTTTAAGTTCCATTATGCACTCTCACCCCTTTTTAAAGATTCTCTCATATTGAGTAATTGTGTTTTAATGCTTCCATCCAAAACAAGGTCACCGATCTTGGTGACGATCCCTCCGATGAGTCCCGGATCCTGCTTCACATCCAGGACAATCTCCTTGCCCGCCCGTTTGGACAGGGCGGAACGGATCTTCTCGATGGTTTCAGCGGACAGCTCAGTGGCCGAAACCAGACTGGCTTGTGCCACACCCTTGAGCTCATCAGCCAGCTTTTGAAAAAAATCATTGATGCTGACGAGAAAGCCGACGCGGCCTTTATCGAACAGCAGCATAAGAAAAGCGGACATCACTTTTGACAAGTTCAGCTTTCCCAGGATGCCTTGAAACACTTGCTTACGCTCATCTACATTGTAAAGGGGGTTTGAAATGGCATCGGCCAGCGCTTTTTGCTCGATCATCAGCTTGGCTACATCGTCGAGTTCCCGGCGGTACTGTTCGGTCTGGCCGTCCTCTTTGCCGATCAACAAAAGTGCTTTGGCATAACGCCGTGCAATTGCCAAATTTTTCATTATGCCACCACCTTGTCTAAGTATTCATCCACCAGGCGATCCTGATCCTGATCGGTCACTTGATCTTTGATCGCCTGTTCCGCTTTGGCCAGCGCCTTTTCGACAATTTCAGTCTGCAATGTCAATTTGGCCTGCTTAAACTCATGTTCGATATTCTTTTTGGCCTGATCTTTCATCTTTTCAGCGGTTGATTCCGCCTCTTTCAAGATCCTGGCTTTGGCATCCTCGCCCTGCCGAACGTATTCGGCAACAATCTGCTCGGATTCCTTGTCCAAAGCGGCCAATTTTTTGTTGTACTCAGCCAGTTGTTCTTCGACCTCGGCCTTACGGGTTTCCAGATCTTCAAGTTCGTCGGCGATACCCTTGATGCGACCGTTCAGCGCCTGTGTAGCCGGTTTTCGCAAAACCAGAAACAAGGCAATGGCCAACACGGCGAAATTCAAAACCTTGTAGCTATCCGTCTTGAGCCACGGTGGACTGTGAACCTCACCATGGCCGCCTTCTGCAGCGTGACCGCCCTCTGCAGCATGACCGGCATCGGCCGCATGTCCACTTTCCTCAGCTTGACCGCCGCTGGCCGCCCAGGCCGGAGCCAGACCAACAGCGACCACCGCCACGGCCATCACTAAAATGGCGCTAACGGTTCTCATTTTTTGTTTCCCGCAACGTCCAGGAATCTTCATCTAAGCCGCCCTCCCCAATATTTTCTGCGTGATGGCATCGGCAAAGGAATCGACTTCCTTTTCCAACGCCGACTTTACCGCGTCCGTATCCTTGGCAATTTGGTCCTTGATGCCAGCCAGATCCTCTCTGGCCTTGTCGTTGATCCTGGCGATGATGGCCTTCTCTTCATCGCTGGCGGCTTGCATCAACGCCTCTTTTTCAGCCTGGCCCTTGCTGCGCGCCTCTTTCAATCTCTGGCCGAAGGCGCTATCTTTCTCTTGCGCCTCCTTGCTGGTGGCATCGATACTGCTGTTGAGGCCATCGATCTTTTCTTTGCGGGCCAACAGAATTTTGCGAATTGGTTTGAAGCAAACTTTATTAAGGATAAAGATAAGGACGAGAAAATTGACGATTTGAACCCATACAGTCCAATTAATGTCAACCATAAAGGCGCCTCCGTAACGGCTCGGATGGAAAAATTATATATTGTTAACGACCTATAAAAAGTTGCTGCCTGAGGAAAAGCCAAGAGGTCCGTATATCAAAAGGGAAATCCCATTGTCAAAGGTTTTTTGCATCTTTTTCGGTGGCTGGATTGGCCTTGGCATCGGGCTTGACCGGGGCTTCGACCGGTTTCTTGCCAAGCGTCTGCTGGACACGGTCGGACCTGGGCTGCATCTGACATTGACCGTTAAATATCACACCCGAGTCGATGGTAATGGTCGGTGCGCTGATGTCTCCATTGACCTGGGCCGGGGCGTAAATCTCGATTCGCTGCCCGGCTTCCACCTTTCCGGTGATTTTTCCGCGAATAATCGCCACACCGACCCGGACATCGGCATCGATGACGGCCTTTTCACCAACGATCACCGTCCCCTTGCTGCTGATCAGCTTTCCTTTAACGGCGCCGTCAATACGGATCGTTTCCTGAAAGGTCAGCGTCCCCTCAATCTGGGTGTCCCGTCCCAACAAGGTTGAAATGGTGCTCGATTCGGTCTGCGGTCGCTTCTTGTCCTTTTTAATCATGGTGCCTCCATTTTGTTCGGAGTTCAATGTTCAACGTTCAGAGTTCACTGTGCAAAATAAAGCGTTCAGCGTTCAAAGTTCAAGGTTTGAGGTTCGATGCCCGATGTTCACAGTTCACAATCCGATTCGGCCCCATCCGCGACATCGAACCTCGAACCCTGAACTTTGAACACGGCCGTAGGCCGCTACGGTTCAAACATAAAACGGCGCATGCTGATATTGAGCAGCAGCCCGGCTCCGGCCATCATGCTGATGACGGAGGAACCGCCATAGCTGACAAACGGCAGCGTAACACCCACCACCGGCATCAGTCCCATTACCATACCTATATTTATAAATACCTGCCAAGCGATCATGGCGGTCACGCCCACAGCCAGGATCGTTCCAAACGGATCTCGGCTGCGCTGTGCGATCCGCAAGCCCCAGGTTGTCAACAGCATGAACACTACCAGCACCGTCATAGCACCCAGAAGTCCCCACTCTTCGGCCAGAACCGAAAAAATGAAATCAGTGTGCTGTTCAGGTAAAAAATCAAGGGCATTTTGAGTTCCCTTGAGAAATCCCTTGCCGGTGAGCATCCCCGAACCGACGGCAATCTTGGATTGTATGATATGATACCCGGCGCCCAATGGGTCGCGATCCGGATTAAGAAAGGTTAAAATACGCCGTTTCTGGTATCCTTTGAGCGCCATCCAGACCAGAGGAACGGCCAGGGAGCCCCCCACGATCAAACAGATCAGGGTCCGCCGCTCAATCTTGACATACAATGTGATCGAGGCGGCGATCAAAGCGACCATCATGGCGGTGCCCAAATCGGGCTGGCGAACGATCAGGATGAATGGAATGGCGGTAAAAATGACAGGTGTCACCAACTCCCGAAAGTTGACCCCTTTGGTGGTTGACACTCGAGCGTAATACTTGGCCAGCACACAAATCACCGCAAGCTTGACAATCTCTGAAGGCTGCACGGTAAAGGGCCCCAAAGCCAACCAGCGCCTGGAGCCTCCGACAAATTTGCCGAACAGCAGCACGGCGATCAACATCGCCACACAGATTGCAAAGAATAGATGTGCCCAGCGCTCGAAGTTCTTGTAATCGAAAATAAATGCTAAAACCATGGCCACTGTGCCGGCACTGAACCAGATGAGCTGGCGGGCAAACAATCCGGCTTGTGCCGTGGCACCACCGGCGTGGACGGCACTATACAGCGCCACCATTCCTATACCGCACACAGCGGCTATCAAGCCGAGCATCCACCAATCGAAATATTGGACTAAACGTCTGTCGATCATATTTTTCTGGGAACCCAGTTTATAGGGTTTTTGACTGACAAATGATAGTATTAAGTATTTGATGCATTTCTTTTGTCATTTCGGGGTCGCTATCGCTATCGGTATCGAACATACTGGTATTATAGTTTTTTTCGATTTCGATCCCGATTAAAACAATTTACGTTAACGACATCGACTTAACACTATTATTCTTCCGTTTCCTCTTTTTCATCAGTCACTGTTACATCCCCGGATTCTGTTCCGTTTTCTGATTCCGGTTCGTTTTCAGCGGCTAACTTTTTTTGTTCAGCTTTCAGACGCCTTGCCTCGAGCCGCTCTTTCGTGGCGACCTTCAATGCTTCCGACACCTTGTCTTCCGGCAGCTTGAGATAGGTTCGAATGACCTCTCTGGCAATTGGGGCCGCTGCCGATGAACCGTGTTCGCCGTGCTCGATCATTACGGCCACTGCGATTTTGGGATCCTGTTCAGGGGCATATGCCACAAACCACGCATGGTCCTTGAGGAACTCGTCAATCTGCTCCTGATCCACGACATCGTCCGGCGGGCGACTGACAACCTGAGCCGTACCGGTCTTCCCGGAAAATTCGAGATCTTTGATTCGAGACGCAAAGGCGGTGCCTTTTCGATGGTTGACCACAGACCACAGCCCGTGCCGGATATGCGCCATTATCTC
>JASFGJ010000197.1:0-7349 GCA_050123815.1 Desulfobacteraceae bacterium | reverse complement strand
CAGAAGCATTCCCATATCCGCCTGGAATTTGATGGGCGACCACGCCCAGGTGGCGACGGACAGTGACAGGGTCAAGCCGATCAGCAGCACCACCTTGCCGGTAAAAAGGTCCGCACGGTAAAACGCTTCGCTAAGCGACCGGCCGGCCCGGATGTGTTCCAGCACCACGGTCAGAATATAGAGGGCATAATCCACACCGATGCCCACGCCAAGGGCGATGACCGGCAGGGTGCCGACCTTTACGCCGATGCCCATTTTGGCCATGACCGCTTCGGCCAGAATCGAGGTCAGCATCAGCGGCAGAATGGCGCAGACAACGGCCCGCCAGTTCCGGAACGTAATAAAGCACATGATAATGACCACGGCATACACCCAGAAAAGAATCTGTTTGTTTGTCTGTTCGACCACGATATTGGTGGCCGCCTCGAATCCGGCGCCGCCGGCCCCAAGCAGGAACTTGACCTCTTCGGTATCATTCTCCGCGGCAAATTCCTCCACCAGGTTAACCACGCGGGTAAGGGTATCGGCTTTATGATCCGACAGGAAAACATACATGATCAGCATGTCTTGGTTGAGGTTTAAAAACGTCGGTACCAGGCCGACCGTGCCGACGTTTAGCATTGACTGGTTGGGAAAAAGATCATACCATTTCAGGCTTCCCTCGGAAAACAGCACGTTTCCACCTCGATTGACAAGTGCCGCTGAAGCCGTTGATTCGACACCTTCCGTCTGGCGAAGCATCCAATCCAGAACGTCGACCTTCATCATGATATCGTACCGGCTGGGATACCTCGTAGGTGTTGTCACCATGATGGCAAGCAAGTCGGAGCTGGCATAGTAGTTTTCAACGAAGAAATCATTATCCACGTTGTAGCGGGAGCCGGGATGCAGCTCCGGCGCACCACGGTCAAGGTCCCCGATTCTGAGGTCCTTTCTCACATACCAGCCGCCGGCGGCCAACAGAATCGCAAGAAGCACGGCAACCGCAGCCCATTTTTTTTGGGTGAACAGGTCGAGAAATGCAAAGACGGGACGCTTTTTTTTGTCAATGCCTCCCGCCTCGTCTTCCATCAGGCTTCGCATGGCGGCCCGCCTGCTCACGCCCACAAAGCTCAAGGCAACGGGCACCAGGATAAGGTTTGTGAAAATAACCACCGCCACGCCGACGGCCGAAATAAGGGCAAGTTCCCGAATGGCAACAATGGGAATGAACATCAGTACCGCAAAGCCGAAGGTGTCGCTCACCAGCGCTGTAAACCCGGCCAGAAAGAGGCGCCGAAACGTATAGCGGGCCGCAATCAGTTTGTGGGTGCCCCGGCCCACGTCCTGAAGGATACCGTTCATCTTCTGGGCGCCGTGGCTCATGGCGATGGCAAAGACCAGGAAGGGCACCAGCACCGAATAGGGATCCAGCTCCTTGCCCAGGGCTGCGGATATGCCCAGCTGCCAGATCACCGCGGCAACAGAGCACATCACCACCGTAAAGGTGCCGCGCGGGCAGCGAAAGAACCAGTAGAGAACCATGGTTGCGAGAACCATGGCAATGAGAAAGAAAAACATCATCTGGCGCACACCCGCTATCATGTCCCCCATGACCTTGCCAAAGCCGGTGATATGAATCTTGATACGTTCGTTCTCATACCTGGTTCGAATATCTTCGAGGGCCCTGCCCAACTCGCCGTAGTCCAGGGGGCCTCCGGTTCGCGAATCTATGGACAACAGTGGAAGACGAACAAGGCTCGATTTGTGGTTAAGGGCCACCAGCGTACCGATCTGGCCGGAAAGTGCCGCCTTCCGACGGACCTCAAACACGGCCTGCGGCGACCCGTCATAGTCCTTGTCAATCACCGACCCTCTATTGAATCCCCATTCGGTAACCTCATAATATATAACCCCCGGATGCCACAGGGACCGCATTTTCATTTTGGCCACACCCGGTACCAGGAACACTTCATCGTGTATCTTCTGCAGAACGTCGAGATAGTCGGCCTCATATATCGATTCACCCGAGTATTCCACCACCAGGTTGACAATATTCCCGAGGCCCGTAAGATCCTCCTTGTGCGCCATATAGTTTTCAATATATTCATGCCCGGTGGGAATGGTCTTCTCGAAACTGGCGTTGAGCTTCAGGGTGGCGGCAAAATAGCCGAACACCACCGTCGCGATGAGGCAGAGGACGGCGATCAGGGTCCGGTTGTTGAAAACGATCTGTTCGGCAACGCTTCCTGTCTTTGGATCGAAATTCTTTGGATCCCGTACGACCGGCATCACTTCGGCAGCCCCGAGTTCTTTCATGGCCGTCCTCCTTTATCCGTTCGCATTTTTTCCGGAAGACCTGATGAGGGCAACCGAACACGGACGGCGCCGCCTGTCCCCACCGTCATGATAAGGTTGTCGCCCATGGGCAAAATGGAAGAAATCGAACCTGGTTGCGGTGTTTGGACCGGTATGATGGTGCGTCCGCGGTCACGGCTTTCCTGAAGCATGCCCGCCTGATTGGCAAACAACAGCCGGCCGTCGGGAAGCATCACCGCATCGGCGAAGGATATTTCAACCACCGCATTGAGCATCACGTTTGATTTGGAAAAGGTTTGTCCCTGGTCCGCGGACCAGCAGGCACTGCCCCGGAGCCCCACAAGAACAATATCTCCCGACGGCAACGCCTGTATATCGAAAAACGTACTGGAATAAGGGGTTTTGATCTGCCGAAAGGAATCACCGCCGTCGCCGGAAACCAGAAAGAGCCCCTTCTCGCCGACGATATAGATAACGCCGTCGGTGGCATGAATGGTAAAAAGATGCATCCCCCCCGGATTTTCCACACGGTCCATGATGCACGACCAGGTGGTGCCGCCATCCTCTGTTCGAAAGATGAGACCATAGGATCCGATAATAAAGCCTTCGCGGTCGTTCTTGAAAAAGAGGTCCAGAAACGGCTTGTCCGGGCCGTCCTCCATCAGCAGGATGGCATTGCTGAGCATCTGTTTTGCCTTGGTATCTTCTGGCACTGCGCGCTGTGCCCGGCCGCGGGCGCTCTCGAGGGCCATCTGCGCCGCGGCCACCCCTTCCAGTTGCAGCTGCCAGGTCTTTCCGCTGTCCGTGGTGTGCAGTACGACACCACCGTGGCCGACGGCCCATCCCATCCGGGAATTTGAAAAGAAAACCGCAGTCAGAGTGACGCCTACGGGAACCTGTGCCTGCTCCCAGGTGTCGCCTCTGTCATCCGAATAAAGGACGATACCGCGCTCTCCCACCGCCACCAGGCGGTCGCCTGCAAAGGCCACATCGATTAATACGCAGCCACATTTCGACGGATCGCGGACTTTTATAGCCGGTCTTGCCAGCACACCTTGGACAGGTGCGCTTAAGGTCAGGGCAGGCGGAAAAAGCACGCCCGCCGCAAGGCATCCCGTAAGGCATCCGATGATGAATCGCAGTATTTTCATAATGCAACACCTCCAAATCCCGCTGCCGAAGCCAATCGAGTCGGGAATAGAAAAACAGACCTGCCTATATTGCAGACGCCTATTCCCGGGCTAATCGTTGTTGCGGACTCAGCCAACCTGTAATGAATGACTATCGTGATATATGTTGATAGTTAACCCCATTGGTGCAAAAAAAGGGGTTAAGTGTCATGATGCTTTTTTTGGATAGCGGCCGTAGTATATTTCTCTTCCAGCGTAAACATTGGGAGGCGGAGCCGGGTGATATCAAAACTCACGTGCGCCGGCTGGGCCGCATCCAGCTTCGCTGCCGCCGTTATCTCTCCATTGAAGTTGACGACAATGGGTTTATCCGGATGTGCTTTTGCATAGTCCTGCAGACGCTTCGCGGCCGCCGGCGCAAGCGCGATGGTAACGATCCCCGTGCACTCAGGGGCATAGTCCGGGTCAGCGGTCAGCTCGGTCTTGACCACTGCGTCAACGTCCCCGGCATCCACGAGCGACGCCTGTTTCTCCGGACCAATCTCTAGGGTGACACTGGGATTGAGCCCGATGCCCGTGTATTCGATCGATTTGTCCAGGTGCCGGGTTATGCCCCAACCCGCCGGCACATGAAAATCAAAGAGCCTTTCATCAAACGGTACATTCCACTGTATGTCCGAGGCCACCAGGCGCACGTTTATACCCAGGCAGGTCTTGAACTCCAGCTCTGTTAACAGGGGCACGCCATCATCACGTCCGACCCAGATCTTCTCGGGAATAGTTGCTTGTTCGCAGGCATCCAAACCTAACTCTTGGGCTGAGACATCGAATACGAAGCCTACGGCGGGCTTTCCGTTGATTAGCCGGCTGCCGATACGCCTGGTTTTATCCGCCGTGATTTGCTTCATTTTATTCCAGCTATCTAAAGCAAAGTTGAGATTCTGCCGGTCGAAAATCCGCCCTAAATGCGTGGTGGAGGGTTCCTGGCCGTATGTATGGAAGATCTCAGTCCACATTTCCGCCCAATGCGAATCGGGATGCAGCGTCAACCCCTTTAACCGCCCGGGCTCTCTTCTCAGAATGGAGATCCACTGGGGTTCGGTTGGGGTATCACGTTCGCCCTTTGGGTCGTATATCTCGCATCTAAAACGCCCTGGATCTTCGGCAAATATTTTCATGCGGTTCCATAATATATTCGAAGTAGGGGTTATGATCTCGATATTGTATCGGATGGAAAGGGTTTGGACCTGCTTGAGCTGCTTTTGCACCTCGGCCCAGGAGATAGTGTTCGGTGAACCCCAAGGAAAAAAAAAGGTCAGCAACAGTGCTAATGCCACCGCAGAAACCAGAGGGGACAGGAAGAACCAGCCGCGAATCTTCCTTTTGACCGGCTGTTCTTTCTGCACCTCATGGATCTTTCGCATTGTCTGGGCTGTAAAATCCTTTGACGGGATTTTCAACAGGTTGTCTTCCAATAATTTTTTTATTTCATTATCCATATCCTAACCCCTATAGGAAGACAGGGTCCCTATTTCAGCCTTAAATTCATTTTTTAATATTCGAGCAAAATTCCGCCTAGCCCTATGGAGTCCGGTTTTGATTTTTGAAACACCAAATCCGGTGATCTTATGGATTTCATCGATACTGTTTTCATTCTGGTAATAGAGCTGCATAAGCAGGTTTTCCGTGGAAGAGAGCTTGCTTAATACGTTATTGATTATTCGTTTCTGATCCGATCGGTGAAGATTCAGCAATGCCGGATTCTCTATGTACAGTTCTGTTTCTTGAAACTTATAATCTTCCAGACTCAGAACATTGCTTTTATTTTTCCGCAATTGAATGCGCGCTTCATTCACAACAATCGTGTAAAACCAGGTTGAAAACTTTGACTTCTTCTTAAATTGTCTGAGATTCTTAAAGGCCTTAATAAAGGCGGTCTGTACAACATCCTCTGCAATTGATTCATCCTGAATCATGCCCATCACAATGGAGAATGCCATGTCTTTATAAGTATCGATAAAATAGCTGAAGGCATCAACCTCCCCACGGAGAATCCTTCTGATAATATCGATTTCCACAATCAATCTATCCTTCCCCCTGCAAAGTGAGCATCCAGATTAACCGCCACCATATAAAAATCATAGTAACTGGGACTCATGTGATGATAGCACACAAAATCAGCAAACAGTCAACGACAAGCAATATCGACAACTCTGTAAAAAGGATTATAAATGTTTGGCTATTACACAATGAGATGCATGCAATTTAAAACAGGTTACAAAAAATCCGGCTTTGCCTGGTGATAGATTCAGAGGCAGGTTTGTCGTTCAATGAAATAGGATGCATACCATTGAACCAATACTGTATTCTTACCCGGTCCCGCTAGTATACGCCTTTTCCAAAGGGAATGCCGAGCTTTACCATTCGGCTGCGCAGTGTTGCCGGGTGAACCCCTAATTTCTCCGCAGCGCCCCCGGGACCGTTGATTTTCCCCTTGGTAAGCTTCATCACCTTGCGAATATGGCTGGAGATGATCTGATTGAGTTCCAGAATTTCTCCCAGCTTGAATACGGACCGGCCAATGGTTTCCGCCTCATCGCCCCGAATGATACTGTGAAAGGCAAGGGGGTTGCCTCGGCTCAGGATCATCGCCCGTTCCACGACATTTTCCAGTTCGCGAACATTTCCGGGCCAGTCATATGAAAAAAGCGATGACAATGCATCCGCGCTCGCTTGAAACGGCGCCGGGATGCCCATCTCTTTGGACTTTTTTTGGGTAAAATATTCTACGAGGGAAGGAATATCCTCTTTTCTTTCCCTGAGCGGAGGAATCATGATCGTAAAGACGTGAAGCCGGAACCACAAATCCGACCGGAATTGTCCGCTGTTGATCATCTGGTCCAAATCCCCGTGCGTCGCCGCAATGACGCGTATGTCCACGTCAATGGGCGTCACGCCGCCCACATGCTGTATCTTTTTCTCCTGTAGCACGCGCAGCATTCTGACCTGGGCATTGAGGGGAAGCTCGGCCACCTCATCCAAAAACACGGTCCCGCTGTTCGCCGACTCGAAAATCCCTTTTTTGGAGGATGTCGCTCCGGTAAAGGCACCCTTTTTATATCCGAAAAGTTCACTGTCGATCAGGGTTTCGGGAATGGCGCCACAGTTGACGGGAACGAACGGCCCTTGACGCCGATTGGACTGGTTATGGATGAGCCGCGCGATCATCTCTTTGCCGACGCCGGTTTCTCCGAGCAGAATGACCGGACTGTCGAATGTGGCGATCTGACGCGCCAACGCCAGAACTTCCTTCAGGCCGTTGCCGATGACCTCTCTATCGGTAATCATCGATTCCGCCGGCTGGCTTGTCCGATCGTCCTCATCCAATCGCTGCCTTAGCTGCGAAATCGTATCATTTTTAGCCAGCGTGCTTATGACTGTTGTGAAGGGAACCTTTAGCGTCGCAAAAAGTTTCAGGTGCTGATCGGTATTCGTTTGACCCTTTAACAGCACAGTGGCCATTCCAAACAGCTCTTTTCCTTTTTTTAAATGAAGACTCATGACCGAGTTATTCAACAATTGGCGGTTAAATCGAACAATGGCGGCGACGGCGGGATTGACGTTCGCCTGGGGTACCAATTGTTCCTCCGGGGTATCCGGATCGAGGATATAGTCAGCCCCCTGTCGGTCCAAAGGGAGCATCGTATTGGTTAATTCCGCACCCTCTTCCGTTGCAACGGCTATGGTTCTCAATTCGTTCAACACCCCATCGTAATGGGACAAGTGGAGTTGGTCTGCAGGAAAAAACCGTTTGATATACTGCAGCGTATCGTGCAAAGAGACTTCGAATTCCCGGGGCTCGAAAAGTCTTTCAACCACGCCCCTGAAAAAGACGTTTTCATCAGTTTGCATAACAGCCTC
>JASFGJ010000196.1:0-7350 GCA_050123815.1 Desulfobacteraceae bacterium | reverse complement strand
ATAGCCAATCACATCGGTATTAAAACAACTGCTTGCCTCCATATATAAGCAAGATCCGTACCAACCCATTAACCGACATGCAGTTCTCACGTCAGCACAACAATGCCAAGCATTAACCTAAAATGGTATCATCTGCTGCCCGCGCATCATTAATCCGCCACTAACTAATATTTCCCATTGGATTACATTTTCGGCACACAAGGATGTCAGTTATCCTATATCCAAATCGTGCCAAGCGACAAGCTGGTTTTCAGGTTGACGGCGATCGAGGTGCCCTCCTGCCCTTCTTTATAAATGCTGATGCGATAGGCCCCACTGTTGGGAGGCAGCTCGTCGAACTTGAAATCGCCAAAAGCATCGGTTCGGGTTTGATCCAGAATCTGATCCGCCTTGATCAGCCTAACTTTCACATCCGGCAGGCACTCTTCCAAATCCCCCTTGCGGCCGGCAACGCTTCCGGTGATAAAGCACCGGTTGAATCGATAGAGGTTTTTATAGAAGACCCGGGGTTGGGTCGGGTTGGTATCCGAGCCCAACACGGTCACCCCCTGGCGTTGTTTGATCTGTTCCAACGCTTCGGGTTCGGCCCGACCGATGGACAATGCGCCGGTGGGACATGCCTGCACGCAGCGGGGCGCTTTCCAGCCGTCATCCAATAGATGGGCGCACAGGGTGCATTTCTGCGGCAAGCGCTTCTGTTCGTTCCACCAGATCGCGCCGTAGGGGCAAGCGGAAATCAGCTGCTGCTGCCCTTTGGCCTTTTTGGGGTCGATGATGACGATGCCGTCTTTGCGTTTGTATACCGCACCACCGTCCGCCGCTTCGATACATGGGGCCTTATCGCAATGCATGCAGGGTTTGGGCAGATACGCCACGTCCATGACCGGAAACTCGCCCCGCTCCTTGCTCAGAATGTTCATCCAACGATGATCATGCAGTGGTTGACCGGCGGCATAGCCGGGCCACTCGTTGCCGCAGTGTTCGTCCTTACACGCCAGGAAACAGTTGTTGCAATTTTCACACTTCGCCACATCGATAATGAGGTGCCATTGTTTCATTGGTCTTCTCCTGTCCAAGGCGCAACCTGCACCAGACATGAATTGGAGGCCGTCGAATGCGATCGCTTGATGATACTGCGGCTCGAGGTCAACAGGTTGATGCAGCCGCCGCGATCTACAGATTTTCCAGGCTCTCCGATGGGATCGTAGATGGCCGATCCTTCACAGGAGTGCACCGTCCCGGGCGGCAGGCGGTCGGTCACCTGGGCCGCAAGGATCACGGCGCCGCGATCATTGTAGGCTTTCACCATAGTTCCGGTAGCAATCCCCCTGGTGTCGGCATCTTTGCGGTTGATGCGAAGGATCCAGTAGTAATACCCGTCTATCTTCATACGGTGATCCTTTACATCGTTGATCACTCCGTCCTTGGCGTCGAACATGGTGTGAAAACTGTATCGCGGGTGGGGCGAGATTAGCTGCAACGGATATTTTTCCAGCAGTGCTTGGGTGCGATGGCCTTCCCACGAAGGCCGGTAGGTGGGGATCGGCGGCCGCTCCGGATCGTCGGGTGCAAACCGTTTCAGGCTGGAGGACTCGAATTCCAGCTTACCGCTTTGGGTCTGCAGGCCGCGGCGCCACTGTTCGGTATAATCCGACGGCAGGGGGGACAATTCCGGAACATTTTTCTTGCCGCCCTCGGCAAACCAGCGGTAGGAGACCGGCGCACGCAACGACGCCTCAGGCGCCGGAACGACATAATACCCTTTTTTCAGGAAACGGCGCCAGGTGGTCACCTTGGGCAGGTCGCTGGCGTCGTAGAGGCGTCGGCACCAGTCAAACTCGGTCATCCCCTCTGAAAAGGGCGCCGCCAGCCCCAGCCGCTCGGCCAGCTCGAGGAAAATCTGATAATCTGATTTGGATTCACCCAACGGCTCGATGCATTTGTGCTGCATGGTGATGATGCGGTGGTTCCATTGGATGAATTGGTGATGGCTGTATCCGCCGGAATTTGACGTCTCGCCGATATCCCAGCGCTCAAAATTGGTGCAGGCCGGCAGGATCACATCTGCAAATTTTGCTTCCCCTTCAAACCAGATCGACTGGTTGACTACAAATTCCAGGTTATCGCTGCGATAGGCATGCACATAGCGATTTGAATCGGCCATGGTGCCGAAATGCGATCCACCGTACTTGTAGTACATGCGAACCGGCGAGTACCCCGGCGCCGGGTAGCTGAACTTTTTAAATTGCCCCTCGATGCATTTGGGATCGGTGGGATACCCCTCACAGGCCTGATCCAGAATCGCTTCGGGAATCCGCAGTCTGGGAATCATCTGGGAGACCGAATTCATGCTTGGCAGTTGCGGCATCCGCTGGTACATGCTGATCCGAAGGCCGGTGTAGTCGAGATCGCCGGACAGGCCGCCTTCGGCATAGCCGGGGAAGTAGAAATTGGTGTCCACCGGAGCGCCCTGCTGCAGGCATCCCATGTTGACCCCCGGCTTGCCCAGTCCCTGCATGGCCATCAGACAGACCATAGAGCGCGCCCAATCGGTTCCGGTGGCGCAACGGCAGGCGCCGCCAAAGCCCACCAGACCGCCCGGTGACAAGTAGGTCTTTTTACGGCCCCACTCCCGGGCAAGGGCCCGCACATCCTTGGCCGGCACATTGGTTTCCGCCACCTGCCATTCAGGCGTCTTGGGTTCGCCGTCGGTTTTACCCAGAATGTAATCGCGCCACTTTTCGAATCCAACGGTGCGCTCGGCCACATAAGCCTTGTCGTAAAGATCTTCCGTGATCCAGACATATGCAATTGCCAGGGCCATGGCATTTCCCGTATCGGGTCGCGGGGATATCCATTTTCCGCCCAGCAACGCCGCAGTGTGATTAAAATAGGGATCGATGTGCACCATCTTTATGCCCAGCGATTTGGCCCATTGCCGCCGCACGGTTCCTTCGAAAGCCCCGTAAACGCCGCTGGTGGATTCAGGATCGCTGGACCAGAAGACGATCATCTCCGCTTCCTTGAGGCAATCTTCGACCGTACCATAAGTATCGGTGGCCCCATTGCGGATGCTGTTGCCCCAATGATGCATGGCGCCCCAGTACCAGCCTTCCCAACTGTCCGGATTGTGCACCACATGGCTGGAACCGATGGAGTTCATAAAGCGGGTCTTGGTGGACAACCAGTAGCCTAAATTTCCCCAGGTGTGATGGGAACCGCTGCTGTTCATGATGGCTCCCGGTCCATGCGTGCGTTTGACCCGCTGAATCTCCCCGGCGACGATGTCCAGCGCTTCATCCCAGGAGATGCGTTCATAACCGGAGATCCCCCTGTTGCGGCAATTGCGTTCGCCGTTGGGATCGAAGTCGACCCGTTTCATGGGATAGCGCAGGCGGTCGGGGGAGTAGATCAGGGATTTGAGCCCGAAGACATAAGGATTCACCGTGCCTTTGCGGGGTGGGGTAAAGGTTTTGCCACGCGCCTGAATCGTCCACGGCGTAGCATCCTGCGCATCGAATTCGATGGGCGTGATGCGGATGATTCGGCCCTTTTTGACATACACGAAAACAGGCCCGCCGTTGGTATTGTTCACATAACGCATGACGCCCTTGCCCATTGGCGTGCCGTAGCGCGGAGCGGCTCCCAATTGCTGAAGCAGTTTGAGGGTTTGCATGAACCAGATGGCATATTCGTCGGGTCCTTCGATATCCACGACGAAATTCTTCATGGCGTTGATCTGCTTCAAATAATCGTTGGGCGCGCTCATCAACTGAACGGCCGATGCCGCATCCTTGAAGATCAGACACAGATCCGGATCCGTTATAACGATTTCTGAAGATTCTATTCGGCCGTTGGTGAAGGAGAAGGTTCGGCCGAGCGAGCCGTCGCGTATCTTGATTTGGGCTTTAAATTTTTTTTCCGCGAGCCGGCGCCTGAATTGAGGTATCAGCAGGCGTTTGACACGCATCATGATATAAATACCCAAGAGCAGCAGGCGGAACATCCAGCCCGAAAAGCGTTGGGACTTTCTCGTGATGTAATCGATCATTATCGGCACCATTTTGTTCTCCCGATTAAAAGCAGCGGAAGGAATAAAGGCCACCATATTGCGATCGCACGAGCATGAATAAAAAGCGGATGGGGTTGCAACACATCGATCAAATTAATAGCTCAAAAAGTCTACAACTTATCGCTTATGGGCTTTTTCCCCTGCCGACATCCTCATTTTTTCGAGGAAATCCCGGCAATAAGGCCTGGATCTCATCCCGTGGGGATGTTACTTATGATAGAAAAAGCAATTCCCATACCATATTAAAACAAACGTTATCACAGTATGTTACATAAATCACTTGTAATTATTTACGCTATTTAGTATTATTAATTTACCCTATAGGATATATATACTTATTTTACCAAATAGCGAACTTTTGATAGAAGGTGCAATATCCCCTCATGGATGAGAACCGTTTTTTCAAGGATGCGACGCTGCTGATTTGCAGCAGCCTCGACATCGAGGTCGCCCTATGGCGTTTTCGAACGTTTATCGCGCAGCACATGCCGGCGGATGAGATCTACCTGAATATTTACGAACCCGCCATCGGCGGGCTGCGCTACATCGCCAAAGCGGATGCCCAAAGCGGCCAAAAAATGGCGATGTCCGTCAAACTGCCGGAGGATCTGATCCACGCCATTGAAAGCGGCCGGCGCCTGAAAGATTACCTGGTGATCAACCGACCGGAAGGCGACCCAATGGGACGTATCATCCAATCCGCCTTTGGCATGTCCGAGGTTTCCTTTGTGGCGTTGCGCCTGATTATCGAGCAGCAGCGTTTGGGAGTCATCGACGTGTTCGCCCGGGGCTACGACCGCTTCACCGAAAATCATGCCAGACGCCTGGCCTTGCTCAGAGAACCTTTTGCCATTGCCATGGCCAACGCGCTCAAACATCAGCAGGTCGTTGAGTTGAAAGAACAGCTGGTCTCCGACAATCGCTATCTGAGCAGCGCCTTGATCTCGCAGTCAGGTGACGAAGTCATTGGCGCAGACGATGGGTTGAAAGCGGTCATGCAAAAAGTGGCGCACATCGCTCACCTGAAAAACACCATCCTGATTCTCGGCGAAACCGGCGTTGGCAAAGAGGTGATCGCCAACGCCATTCACCGCATGTCCCCTCGCCGCAACGGGCCGATCATCAAGGTCAACTGCGGGGCCATACCGGAAAATCTTATCGACAGCGAGCTGTTCGGTCACGAGAAGGGAGCCTTTACCGGCGCGATCAAGCAAAAGCGCGGACTTTTCGAGCGGGCCCACGGAGGGACCATTTTCCTTGACGAAATCGGTGAACTGCCGCCCTGGGCCCAGATTCGACTGCTGCGGGTACTTCAAACCCAGGAGATCGAACGGGTTGGCGGTTCGCCGCCAATCAAACTGGACATCCGTGTCATCGCGGCCACGCACCGCGATTTGAAAACCATGGTGGACGAAGGAAAATTCCGCGAAGACCTTTGGTTTCGCATCAATGCCTTCCCCATTTATATTCCGCCGCTGCGCCGTCGCCCCGAAGATATTCCGCTCCTGGTCACCCATTTCATCCAGAAGAAATCACGGGAGTTCGGTATATCGCCGCCGCAGGTGGCACCCGGCGCATTGCGGCGCCTGGCCAGCCAACGCTGGCCGGGAAATGTCAGGGAACTGGAAAACACCGTGGAACGTGTGTTGATCCAGCATCGCCAAGGTCCCATCCACTTTCACCGCGCTGTGGAAAAAGAAGTCGCCACACCGCCGACGTTGTCACTCGAAAGCGATCGTAGCATACAAACGTTGAATGAGGTGGTGCGCGGGCATATCGAAACGGCGCTGCGTCTGAGCAAAGGCAAAGTCAACGGCCCTAACGGCGCGGCGGCCTCTCTGGATATCCATCCCAACACCCTGCGCAAACGGATGCAAAAACTCGGCGTTGCCTATGGGCGCAAACACCGCGACCAATGGTCGGGGCCTACCAGGTGATGCTTGTTTCTTCTTAGCGCAACAACAAAGAGCGGTTGCCGATGCGGACATTTTTCAGGCCGGCGGATTTTGCTGCGTGCAGGCACTTTTCGGCGTATGCCTCCGTACCCAGCGGCAAATCCGCAAGGTAGAATTGCGGCTGAAACGCCAATATTGCATAGGGGATGTCCGGATCGACCGACGCAATAAACTGGGCCAGGTTGGCGATCTCCTCGACATCCACATAACCGGGAACCATCAGGGTGCTGGCAATCAGTGCCGGCGGCTCGGAACGTTTCCTGGCCGCCTGTGCGGCCCGTTTGAAATTGGCAAGCGTTTGACGGTTGGTCACTCCGGTCAAAGCCGTATGGACATTATCATCCCAAGCCTTCAAGTCAAACTTGACGCAGCCGCCTGAGATGATCGCAAGATCCACTATTTTATCCAGCAATCTGACATTCATGGAGCCGTTGGTCTCCCAGCACAGCCTTAAAATCTTTCCATTCGATTTCATTCGGGCACGCGTTGCCGCCCGGATCGAAAATGGCAGCTGGGGAGTCGGGTCACCGCCAAAATAACAGATGCAGGCAGTTTTGTCATCCACATCGGCCACCAAAGCGCCCACAGAACTTCTTTCCGAAGTTAAGGCGCGTTGCCGGAAGGACCAATTCTGGCAGTAAAGACAATTAAACGAGCAGGCATGAAAAAAGACGGCCAGGTTATGGTACCCATACTCCGGTCCCCGGCAATGCGCATGGCGGGGAAAGCCGGCGCCGGTGCCGCCGGCACATACCCAGTCGCCGACACAATTGGTCGGCAACGGGTCCTTGTACCAGGAGAGGTTCCCATGGGCGGCATCCACATAAACTCCCGCCTCACCTTTGATGCGGCGAAGTCCACAATACCCGCTTGCGCCCCTGACGATTCTGCAGTTGTTAATGCATAGCTTACATGGCACTCCCTCAGGATCCCTGGGAGGTGTTACGGGCAGCCCGAACCGCTCGCGACTAAAGCGGTGCGCTTTCTTCGTCAATGGCAATGCCTTTTTCGGTTCTCTTCGAAGACAGGGGCCGCAAACCCCCAAAGCTTTTGCCACACGCTCAGACGTTGTTCCGCAAATATGACAAGTTGTCATTGTTTTTTCAGGCTGCATAACCTATGGGCATAATCAGCAAGGGTTCGTTTCGGACAGGCAGCAGCAGAATCTCTGCCAGTCGCCTGTCGTGATATGCTCCGACAATCCCGGCCTTAAGGCCCAATGCTTCGGCCTGCAGAAAAAGATTCTGCCCCACGTGGCCGGCCTCGATCAAGGCATAACGAACGCCACGTTCTCCATATTTTCCGGTCACACGATGGTAGGCG
>JASFGJ010000195.1:0-7387 GCA_050123815.1 Desulfobacteraceae bacterium | reverse complement strand
AGGATTGGAAACGGATGTGATCATCGATGCCCCGCCGGGAGTCAGCTGCCCGGCGGTCAGCGCCGTGATGGACGCAGATGTCATCGTGCTGGTCACCGAACCGACCCCGTTTGGGCTATACGATTTAAATCTGGCCCATCAAGCCTTTTTACCTTTGGGCAAGCCCATGGGGATCGTCATCAACCGCGCCGGACTGGGTGAAGACGCCGTTTACGATTTTTGCCGGTCCAAACAATTGCCCGTCTGGGCTGAAATTCCCTTTTCCCGCGATATTGCCGCGGCCTACGCCGACAGCCGGATTGTGGCCCAGGTTTCATCCGAGCTGCAATCCACCTTTACCGATTTGGCGGAAACGATTTTAAATGCCCACACGTGCCGACAAGAGGTGCAACATGCCTGAAATACTGATCATCAGCGGCAAGGGCGGAACCGGAAAAACATCGTTGACAGCGGCTTTTGCCCACTTGGCCGACAATGCCATCATTTGCGATCTGGACGTCGATGCACCGGATCTGCACCTGTTGTTGCACCCCAATACGCAACAAACCCATGAATTCTATTCCGGCCACGAGGCGGTCATCCAACCGGATCTGTGCGATGGTTGTGACACCTGTCGACAGATGTGTCGTTATGACGCCGTGCAGCTGGGCACTGGTGCGCCTGTTATCGATCCGCTCAAGTGCGAAGGGTGCAAGGTGTGTGTTGAGTTCTGTCCGTCCGATGCCATTGCTTTTACCTCGAAACATTGCGGCGATTGGTTTAGCTCGGATACGCGTTTCGGCCCCATGGTCCATGCCCAGCTTTTTCCCGGAGAGGAAAACTCCGGCCGTCTCGTGGCCGTGCTGCGCCAACGAGCCAAAGAGATGGCCCAGGCCCAGGCGCAGCCGCTGATTCTTTCAGACGGACCTCCCGGGATCGGCTGTCCGGTGATCAGCTCATTGTCCGGGGTGAATCTGGCGGTGATTGTCACCGAACCAACACCCTCAGGGATTCACGACCTGGAGCGAATTGTTTCCCTTTGCGACCATTTTAAAGTTCCCGTGGCTGCAATCATCAATAAATATGATTTGAACGAGAAGCTTGCCCAGGAGATTGAAACCTTCTGCCGTGAGCGTGACGACAGCGTTGTCGCCAAGTTGCCCCACGATCCGGTGTTTGTCCATGCCATGCTCGAAGGCAAAGCCGTAACCGAGTACGCCAACGGGCCTGTATCCCAACAGATCCGTCGGGCCTGGGATCACATCCTGGCACTTTCTATTTCATGTTTGGGGAAAAAGGCGATGGCATCGTAAAGGATTCTGTTTTTAAAGTATATAGGCATTAAGATAATTCAATAAGATTTAATTAAAGAAGGGAGAAATTGAACCATGAGTCGTGTTATTGCCATACCATCTGCTAATCCCGGAGGCCTGGAGGCCCCCTTAGGCGCTCACTTCGGTCATTGCGATCTCTACACGCTGGTCACTGCAGAAAATGGAGAGGTCTCCGATGTCAAAGTGATTCCCAATGTGCCGCATCAGCAGGGCGGCTGCATGGCGCCGGTCCAGCACCTTTCCAACAATGGCGTCACCCAACTGATTGCCGGCGGCATGGGATTGCGACCATTGATGGGATTTAATCAGATGGGCATCCAGGTTTTCTTCGGCGGCGGCGCCCAAACCGTGGGGGAGGCCGTACAAGCCATGCTGGCCGGAAAATTGCCCGAATTTAAACAGGAGCACACCTGCGGCGGTGGCGGCGGTCATTAACCGGTACTGGAACAAATATTTCCCTCCCCCGGCGGGAACGGGGCCAATGGCCTATATCATTGCCTCCTTCCCCCCTCACCCGCCAAAGGGGGAGGGAGTAAAGAATTTTGCAGTAATGAGCAAAACAGTGTGGGTTTATGCCATAGATGAAAACAAATCATGTTGAACATTTCGATGAAGCAAAAGCGGTCATTCCGCCTGGTGCGCGGTTCTGGCGACACACCCGGGCGCCCCGGCAACCGGGTATCTGCGGCCGATGCAATGCTTCCGCTACCGGCGTCGGCAGCTGCGGGGACAAGGTGCGTTTCGATTTGCGCATCGAAAACCAAGTTCTTGCGGAGGTCGGCTTCAAGCCTGAAGGATGTGTCTACACGCTGGCCTGCGCCAGCGCCGTGAGTGCCTTGGCCCGAGGCCGTACCATCGATGAGGCCTTGGAGCTACAACCCGAAGACGTGGTACGAGAGTTGGACGGGTTGCCGGAAGACCACATGCATTGTGCAAGATTGGCCGTCAATACCCTCGGCGAAGCCATTGCTGCGTACTACGGCAGCAAGACAGCCGGCGTTAAAACGGAAATCAGCATCGAGACAGATTCAGAGGGGAGATAAATATGCCGATTTATGAAATTCAATGCCAGGATTGCGACTACTCCGGAGAAGTACTGGTCGTGGGCAGCGATGGGGCGATGTCGTGCCCGTCCTGCGGCAGTCAGCATACCACTAAATTAATGTCGGCCACCAGCAGCATGACTGGACGAACCGGTCCACAAATGCCCGGTCCTCAGGACACCGCTTGCTGCGGCAGCCGACCCGGCGAGGCTTCCAATTGCGCCGGCCCTGGCAGTTGCTGCGGACAACGATAGGCACCTGACGGGAGTCATTCAAAAGACTTCAGTCTTTTTTATGCGACCAAATCAACTTCAAATCGCTGGGCGACACGGGTGATCCCATCATCTTCTTCAGCCGCATCAAGAAACAACCTATGGTGCGCGGAGCCCGCAGGCAGCAATGCGCCTTCCGGAACAGAACCGCAGGGTTTCACGCGTTTATAGGGAAACCGGCTGAATTGTCCGCTTGTTAGCGGGAAAAAAATCAAGTATAGACGATTGATGAATTCGTAAAGGAGTCCTTCTTTCCTTTCTCATGCGGGAGGGGATTGAGGGGAGGGATATCAACGACTTTTATCCTATTATACTCACCTTCTTTCACTCTCTCTCCCCGGCCCTCCCCCGTCAAGGGCGTGGGATGGACTTCGTACAAATTCATCAATGCATACGGGTAAATAAACCCAATCGAAAGGAGGACATGATGCCGGAAGAGATGGATGTCGGTTGTGCAAGACCGACGGGCGGTCCTGTCGGAGAGAGTGTTGACAAAGAAATCCCAAGTGAGCCGGGAGGCTCGAAGGAGGTGAAACCCATGATTCAAGTCGGTAAAAAAGTACCCGATTTTGTTGCACCCGCATATCAGCAAGGTAAGTTTGTGTCCGTTAAGCTATCGGAATACTTGGGCAAGTGGGTACTGCTGTGCTTTTATCCCGGGGATTTCACATTCGTCTGAGCTACGGAAATTTCGGCAGTTGCCGAAAAATACGCAGAGTTCCAAAAGCTCGGTGTGGAGATTCTGTCTGTAAGCATCGACAGCGTTTTTGTACACAAGATGTGGGACGACAAAGAACTTTCCAAAATGGTGCAAGGCGGGGTCCCATTTCCTATGCTGTCCGATGCAGGCGGTCGCGTGGGCAAGGTATATGGTGTATTTGATGAAGATGCGGGCGTTGAGACCCGCGGACGGTTCATTATCGACCCGGAGGGCGTGCTTCAAGGGTATGAAGTCTTGACTCCGCCGGTGGGTCGTAATGTGAATGAGACATTTCGCCAGATACAGGCATTTCAATTGGTCAGGGATAGCAAGGGAACGGAGGCCACGCCTTCCGGCTGGCGGCCCGGCAAGGTCACATTGAAACCCGGCCCGGATCTCGTGGGCAAGGTTTGGGAGGTGTGGAAAACGGAGATGGCTTTCGATTAATCCGTCAACCATCCGGCTGTCGGCCCACCCCCTGTGCCGGGCCGACAGTCGTCAAAGGAGATTTACATGTATTTCAATCAAATTGCAGTTCCCGGTTTGGGTTGCCTGTCGTATGTGATCGGTTGTCCGCGAGCCAAGTCCATGGCCGTCATCGATCCGAAACGAGACGTGCAGGATTACCTGACCATAGCCCGAGAAGAGGGCATGCGGATCACGCATATCTTCAACACCCATGTTCACGCCGATCACGTGAGCGGTGATCAGGAACTGCGGCTGGCCACCGGTGCGGATATCCATATCCATGAAAGTGCTCCGGTGACCTACCGTCACAATAAAGTAAAGCAGGGTGACATCTTCGAGATCGGTGTGGCCAAAATTGAAGTCTTGCATACACCCGGGCACACCCCCAATTCCATTTCCCTGCTTGTGACAGACAAAGCCAGATCCGAGGAGCCGCAAATGCTGCTCACCGGAGATCTGTTGTTTGTGGGTGACATTGGTCGTCCGGACCTGCCCGGTGCAGAGATTCTTGATGAGCAGGTAGAAAATTTGTACACTAGCCTTTACCACAAGTTGGCTCAGTACCCGGATCATCTGGAGGTGTTCCCGGCGCATGGAGAGGGATCGTTGTGCGGGCGCGGCATGAGCGCCAAAAAAAGCTCGACCCTTGGATACGAGCGACGCGCAAATCCCATGCTTCGGTTTTCATCCTTTGATGCCTTTAAGGAAAATGTGCTTTCGGCTTTTCCCGCCCGGCCCAAAAGTTTTTCATATATCATTGAAACCAACCTGCGGGGGGCGACCACCCTGGATGACTGCCCCATGGATAAAAGCTTGACCCCCCAACAGTTTGAAAGGATGATGAAAGACGGTGCCGTCATAATCGACGCACGGGATTCAGCCGCCTTTGGGGGATTCCATATACCGGGAAGCATTAACATCGGTTTCGAAAAGCAGTTGGCCAACTGGGTGGGGATGGTGGTTGACCCCCGAGCAGATATTATTTTGGTCGTGGATGATCACAAAGACTACGACCGCATGGTCGCCGAATTGCACCGCATCGGCTATGACCTGATTTTCGGCTACTTGTCCGGCGGTATCATGGCTTGGCTGATGAGTGGCCGGCCTGTGGAACAGTTGGAGCAGACGTCGCCGCAGCAACTGGCGCAGCGGATTGACGATGATGAGATCCGTGTGATCGATGTCCGCACCTTGGCCGAGTGGAACGATGGCCACATTGAACAGGCAGAGCACTTCCCTCTTTCGGATATTTTGGCAGGCCGACTCCCCCCTGTGGGAAAAGAGGAAGCGTTGGTCATGCAATGTAAAAGCGGGTACCGCTCCAATATCGCAGCCAGCCTCATGCGTCAGGCGGGATATAAACACGTAAAATCATTGGCCGGCGGCGTATTTGCCTGGTCCAATGCCGGGTACCCGTTGCTTTCGCAGTAACGCTTTTTTGCCAAGTTGTGGGTGTGAATTCAAGCCGGTTTCTAACAGCGATCCGGGCTGTTTCGGCTAGCGTAATTCCCAGTGATACGGAATCCTATCGATTTAAAATCGACCGTGATCGGCTGCGCCTCGTCCAGCGTTTGTTTATTTATTAAATAAGTGAATCCGTCTACTTCAAAAATCTCGTCGAAATCGTTTGGCTCATCCAGAGCCATGGCAAACGACGGAGGGCCTCATCCGCCGGAATGATAAAATATGCGGACCGGTGAAATTTCTTTGCCTTCGAAATATTTAGCCATATGCTGGGTGGCCAGAGGCGTTACTTGGAAATTCACATCGATTTCTTTGGCATGGGCTGACATGGTTCTCTCCTTTTTCTAAAGCCGGTACATTGATTGAATGGGGTTCATTTAAGCCAAACAGAGATATTCAGACAAATATCGTGCCAAATTGCCTCAAAATCTCGGAAGTGCTTATGGATTATGGATAACTTTATAGATATACCGTTATAATAGAGCTACCAATTGAATAATGGTTTCATTTTTTTTTAGCCTCCAGAGCAACAAACAGATCGGCGCTGGCCGGCATGGGTCTTGCTCATCCTCTTGCTTCGAGCCAATCGATGCTTTATTAAAAGACGTTTAAGATTCCAGTTGAAAGGACCTGTGACGATATGACGGCCCGTCCGGATCATCATGCCACCCGGCCGCCCCTTCGAAGAAGGGGCGGTTTTCTTGAAAAAACCGGCGATTTGGCAACTGATTGTGTGCATTGCAGACATTGTGTGAAAGAGTGCGCCTTTCTCCGCAAACACGGCACCCCGGGTCATATTGCCAGGCAGGCGGTGGATCGTGGTTTGCAGGACGCCTTGGCGTTCGAATGCAGCTTGTGCGGCATGTGCTCAGCGGTTTGCCCGCATTCGCTGAAACCGGCCGAGATGTTTCTGGAGATGCGACGCGCCTCGGACCGCCGGAGCCGGTCCGGCGACGTATCGTCCTGTGTCTATCTCGGGTTCGAAAAGCGCGGTATCTCCCCCCATCTAACCTACTACGCCCTGCCCAAAGCGTGCAGCACCGTCCTGTTTCCGGGGTGCGCCCTGTCGGCCACCCGCCCGGAAATGGTGCTCGAGCTTTTTACCGTATTGCGGAGGAAAGAACCCAGCCTGGGCATGGTGCTGGACTGCTGCACCAAGCCGTCTCACGATTTGGGCCGCAGCGCATTTTTCGAGAGCGCCTTTGGGGAAATGCGCCGCTATCTTCTATCAAACGGTGTTCGGCGCGTGCTGACCGCTTGCCCGAGCTGCTATAAAGTGTTCAAGACCCACGGCGGCGACCTGATGGTGGAAACGGTGTATGAAGTTTTAGCCGCTGAAAAAAAACCGGTGCGGATTGGCACGCGGCAAACCGTTACCATTCACGACCCGTGTCCGCTGCGGTTCAATGAGCCCATTCAGTCAGCCGTCAGAACACTGGCATCCGCGCAGGGACTTGATATCGAAGAGATGCCCCACCACGGCGCCAGGACATTTTGCTGCGGAGAAGGCGCCTCGGTGAGCTGCACCGCTCCGGAACTGGCCGAAACCTGGGGGCGGCGAAGGGCTGAAGAGGCCCAAGGGAGACAAATCATCACCTATTGTGCCGGTTGCGACGCAACCCTCGGTAAAATTGTCGAAACCCGCCATATCTTGGACATCCTTTTTCCGCGCCGGCATGCAAACGGCGATCGGCGCGCCATACCCGGGTTTCCACGCACATGCTGGAACCGGCTAAGGTTGAAACACTATGCCAGCACCGGTATCTCTGCGGCGGTCCGGCGTGAAGGACGGACAATTCCACAACAAGAGAGTATGGCATCGTTCAACAGCCCCAACTGGTGGTCCTGCCTGATCAGTCGCTGGACAGCGATTCTTTTTTCCGCCTGGATTTGGATTGGAAAATTCAGAGGATCGAAAAACTAAAAAAACCAGCCATAGAGTATTTTGAGGATTAAACGCCTCGCCCCAACACCGAGATTGGGTTCGAGTGGAGGTTTTGAAACCACTTCTAAAAAAACCAGCCCGGAGGTGCTGATTCTCCAGGCTGGTCTTAATGGTTCGTGGAATATGTTTCTTCCACAAACCGAAGGAATGAAAGCAGCAATCATTTTTTTTGGAGGTAGATT
>JASFGJ010000194.1:0-7400 GCA_050123815.1 Desulfobacteraceae bacterium | reverse complement strand
AAACCAGCGGGATAAAAAAGGCGCCGGGGCGCAGCCGTATAGATAATACTGCAAGCCCTCGGCAACACCGGATCTGGAGCCCTCCGGCGGTTTCATCCATCAGGAGTAGCGGATGCCGTCTACCGGCCGCATCCTAGCCGCCTGCCTCGCCGGGATATAGGAGGCCGCTAGACAGATCGCAAGTGTACCAAGCACAATCACTGCCACATCTACCGGATGGATCTGCACCGGGAGGGTTGTCAGAAAATAAACATCACCCGGCAGTTCGATGAACTGATATTGCGCCAGCAAAAGACATACCAGACCTCCGGTGATGCCGCCGGCAACGATTCCAGCCACACCGATGACGAGGCCTTTTGCAAGAAACACTTTCAGGAGGCTCTTTCGAGTCGCCCCCATTGCTTTTAATATGGCGATATCTTTTGTTTTTTCTTTAACCATCATGATCAGGGCGCTGGCAATGTTAAACGCCGCCACCACAATGATCAGTGTGAGTATCACATACATCATGACTTTTTGAAGGAACAGCATGTGAAAGAGATTGCGGTGCATCTGCTTCCAGTTGTTCGACCAGAATTGAATCCCGATGGTGGATACCATCTGCAGCTGCACCGATTCGACGCCATCCGGATCGACAAGACGCACCTCGATCCCTGTCGCATAATCTCCGATTCGCATTAACCGCTGCAGTTGCTGCATGTTGATAAAACAAAAGCTGCCGTCATACTGATGCATGCCTGTTTCAAAAATTCCCATGATTTTTATTCGATGCATCCGCGGCAGCCGGCTGGCATTTTCCTGTTGGGTTCCAACCATCATCAGCAGCGCGCTCTGCCCGACATCGAGTTTTAGTTTTTCGGCCAGCACAGAGCCGATGACAATTCCGGTTTCATCGCCCTGGGTATCGGCGGACAGCATTTTAGCCAAGGACCGGTCGCCTTTTGTACTGACTTGAACCGTCGTATTTGCCGGATCGATCCCGCGCAGAACGGCACCACTGACGCCGCCCGCTGAACGTAACATTCCCTGGGTGAAAATATAGGGGGAGGCCTTTTCAACACCCTCGATGCTCTCGAGTTGACGGGTAACGTTCTGATGCCCCAGGATCCACTCATTGTATTTGGTTACGATCATGTGGGCTTCGATGCCCAGAATCCGTCGCTTCAGCTCGGATTGAAAACCGGTCATCACGGCGATAACCACGACCAGCACCGCAACACCGAGGGCCACACCAAACGTCGCCAGCACTGTAATCAGCGGTACCAGTCTCCGCTGGTGCTTGACTCTCAAATAATGCCGCGTCATAAAACTTTCAAAAGACATACCGACAGCGCCAATTGTTTTTTACCGGCCATCGCTTCCGATCAGACATTGCGGCGACGGCTATAATTATGGTTATGGTTCCGTAATCTTATAAAATACCATGGTTCAACTATCCTGAACCCGGCCAGCGGCGCCACTGCATGGGCTTGGCTTGGCGGGTTCAAAGACCAATCGGACACGTAACCCATTAACGATAAATGATATGTTTCACAAGAAAATTATCACACGCCTGCACACCGAAACGCAACGTCCCGATTTTTTCCTGCACTGGTGATTTTTCCAAGCCGGGTGGCCGGCGGCTGTTTGACAGCCGCAGCATAGTCGATTAAATTGAATAGTCAAGTTGTTACGATTAACATTGATCATAACGTTACGCATCACAAAGGCACGTCGTGATCAATCAACGATTGACAGGGGAAAGGCTCACAACAATGCCCACTATCCACGATCGCCGCAAGTCTGACCGCCAAAGACAGAAGCGCTGGCGGGAAAAGCAGATTTCTCTGGGCAAAAAACAGATTTCAGCGATGATATCCCTCAAGGCGCAGCTTATCCTTAATCGGGAAAAGAAACGCAGTGGGGAAACCAACTCCCAGGTGATTGAGCGCGCAATCCTGAAGCTTGTGGACAAGTAGCCGTCGACAAACACTTGCCGGGCTTGATTTCACACTAAAAAAGGGGTTTACAAAATAATGAGGATCCTTTATATTCTTAATCTTTTAAGGCGGCTCTCTCAGCATATGCCATGCAATCATATAGAGATCATCGATGATAAGCACCAAGGGTTAAAAGGGGATACTAATGGGTAAGGATAGTTTGATCAAATCAACATCGAAGAAAAAAACGAAATCAGCAAATGAGGAAGAGACCAAGAAAAAGACCGTAAAAAAAGCAGCCGCCAAGCCGAAAAAAGCTGCGAAACCAAAACCAGCCAAGAAATCCCCGGCCAAAACCACGAAAACCGTCGCTGCTAAAACCACTGCCAAAAAAACCAAAAGCGCCGCCGCTAAACCTAAAACCAAGACAGCCGCTGCCAAACCGGAAGCCAAAACCGCGGCCGCTAAACCCAGTGCAAAAAAGAGTGCCGCTCCGGCGAAATCCAAAGCCAAGCCCACCGCCGCACCCAAAAAGACCAAAAAAGCGACAATCCCGGAACTGCTCGCTAAAAAATTCGATTCGCTGCCCGGCGCGCCAAAGCCAAAGCCGGCAGCTCCTGAAAAAAAGATTTTTAAAGCGTCTCCGCCTGTCATTAGTACGTCGGATCCAACAGAGGCGGCCCGCATCCGGGCCTTGTTGATGACCAAATTCAGTATGGCTGACGTCAAGGCAGCCGCAAAACCGCCGGAACCTGAAAAACCGGAGGCCGCCGCCCCTGAAGCACCTGCACCTGAACCTGAAGCACCTGAAGGTGAAACGCCCCCTGCAAAAGGCGTTGAAGCACCGGCAGCACCGGCAGACGAGCCACCGGTCATTACCACCACGGTGGTACAGGAGGATGCACCGGAACCGATCGCGCGCGCGATCAAGTACGGCATTGCCGCGATGGCCTTGATTGTGCTTCTTTTACTGGGCATCAGCTACAACAACAGCTCCAAATACTATATTCATCCCAAAGAGGGCGCGCTTGAAATCTGGAAAGGCCGTTTTTCTCCGAAGGATAGGCAATTCTTCATAGTGTTGCACGGTGTACAACTCGACCAAGAAGCCAAAGCGGTTTACGCGCGCAGCGACGTATATCCCATGATCTTCGACTATTACCTGGAAAAAGCCGATACGCTGCTTGAGGTCCCGGGTCTGCCGGACTTTGAAGGCATTAAAGGCTACCTTTTCGAAGCTCGATCTTACGCAATCACACCGGCGACGAAGGACAAAGTGAAGGGTCGTCTCAACGCCATCGAGCGCATGATCCTGCTTTACAAAGCGGATGTTGCCGTCAGTAAAAACACCGAAGATTCGCTCAAAACAGCATTGAAGGACCTTCAAAAGGCATCGGGCCTGGTGGCCAATCCGACCCAACAGCAAGAGATCGATCAAAAGATCGAACTGATCAAAAAGCTTCAGAACGAGTTGAAATCCATGCCGAAATAACGCCATGAACGGCTGGACAGGCAGCATCCTGCACATCAATCTTTCGACGCGAACCCATGAGGTCGAAAAACCCAGTCTCGACGCCGTCTACTCACGCTACATCGGAGGAAAAGGGCTGGGGGGGTATTTCATGCGCCGCTGCGGGCAATTGCAGTGGCAGCACCCGGAGATGATTGTGGGTCTCTTTACCGGCCCCTTGGTCGCGACCCTCTCTCCGACATCGGGCCGGGCCCACATGATATCAATGTCGCCGCTTACCAACCTGGTGGGCGACAGTTCCGTGGGAGGCAAGCTGGCGACCGCTCTCAAACGTGCCGGATGGGACGGCGTGGTCATTACCGGGAAAAGCCGGCGACCCGTTGGCCTGGAAATACACGATAACCAGGTCGTGTTCCAGGACGCAGATGAATTGTGGGGTCTTGACACCGAAGCGGTCCATGCCAGGTTAAATCCGAAAAAAGCGTCGCTGGCCTGTATCGGACCGGCAGCCGAAAACGGGGTTCGATTCGCTTCTGTCACCGTAGACCGCCACTATGCCGCCGGCAGAACCGGCATGGGGCTGTGTCTGGCCGTCAAGAATCTGAAATATCTACGTGTCAGTGGAACCGGTCGAACCCGGGTTCACAATGTGTCAAGGCTCAGACAGGCCCGAGAAGAGATCCTTCGCCTGACGGCGGCATCCCCCGCCTTGATGGGCCAATACGGTTTTACGTGCCTGGGAACCGGCGCGGTTTACGATTTAATCGACAATCGCCGCATGATGCCCACCGACAATTTTCTTCGAACACGCTTCGAGCATGCCGCCGGCCTGAACGCAAACGCCTATGCCAAGGCTTACCGCCCTAAAAAACATGGATGCCGCGGCTGCCACATTCTATGCAAAAAAATCGGCCGCAGCAACGACGACCGATTCGCCATGCCTGAATTTGAAACCATGTCCCACTTCACGGCTCTGATCGGGGCCAACGATATGGATCTGGTGGTGGAGGCCAATCGCCGCTGCAACCGCTATGGCATGGACACCATCTCCACAGCCTCCGCCCTCGCATGCCGCCGTGAGATTACCGGCGAAGATTACACCGCTGATCGTTTGATGCAACTGCTGGATGATATCGCGTTCGGCCGCGGCGAGGGCCGTTCGCTGGGTGCCGGCGCCTCCCGCTATGCCCTGCGCATGGGCCGCCCCCAGAGCGCAATGGCCGTAAAGGGCTTGGAACTGCCGGCGTATGATCCCCGTGGTGCCTATGGTATGGCCCTCGGCTTCGCCGTCGCCACCCGGGGCGGCTGTCACCTCCGCGCATACCCCATCAGTCACGAGATCCTGCGCAAGCCGGTGGCCACTGACCGTTTCAGTTTCAGCGGCAAGGCGAGGATCATCAAGATCTCCGAAGACCTGAATGCCATGGTGGACAGCCTGACCGCGTGTAAATTCACCTTTTTCGCGGCCGGCCTGGAAGAGTATGCCGAAGCGTTTTCGGCGGTAACGGGAGTGGAAACCACCGCTCAGGATCTTTTGGCAATCGGCGAACGCATCGATTACAATGAACGAATCATCAATTTTCAAAATGGGCATGACGGCAGCATGGACGATTTGCCGCAGCGTTTCTTCACGCAACCGGGAACCGGCGGCGGCGGAATTGAAATCCCGCCGATCGATCGGAAGGCCTTTTTGTCCGCACGGGCCAAGTACTACAAAATCAGAGGTCTAGACCAGGCAGGCCGTCCGATGAAAGAAAAAGCAATCGCATTGGATCTTCCATGGATCGACTCGTAAAGAAATATGCCGCAAAATTGATATCCGCAGGACTGGCAAGTCCGCAGGAGCAGCTGTCGCCGATCATCGGCGGTTTGGACGACGAACTGATTTGGAATCGCCGTGGCAAAGAGACCGAAACCTTGGAAAAGGTATTCTCAGGTTTGTCCATCAACGCATTGGTTCTTTTAAAACCAGCGGAGCCCTATGCCGGGATCATCCAGCATCTGGCACGCGAGGCCCTGATACACCAGAGAGCCATCGCCCCCAATGATTGCGAGACACGCACGTTCCTTCACGACCTGCCTGTGGTTGAATCCTTTGAGCCTGACCGGATTATCGCCGTTCTGAAACGTCGCAAAAGCGTTATCGTCGCTTCGCACAAAGGTGCGTTAAACGCCGGGCCCGCCATCATCACCTACGGTACCGTCAGTCCCGAACAGGGATTTGTGGTGGCCAGTTCGGTTTGCTTTGCCGCCTTTGTCAAGTTCTTCGCCGACTACTTGGAAACGCTCAAGGCGGCAAGCCCCGATGCTGCGAACCATGCACTGTTTGATAAGGTGGTTGAACAATTGCCGCCGCTGCACCGCGCCCTACCCCGCTTGATGGCCGCCCCTTTTTCTTCCGAATCCCTGGTATGCCAGGCCATCGCAGAGGCGGGAAGGCAAACCGTTGACTACAAACTGGTCGATTCCTACTTCGGAAATATCTCTTACCGGTGGCGCGGGTCCCTCTATATCAGCCAAACGGGCAGTTCCCTGGACGAACTGGAAGGCTGCATCGACCCGGTGGCCCTTGACGGATCGAACAGCGCCGCTTTAACCGCATCAAGTGAATTGAGCGCCCATATGGAAGCCCTCGCCAGGACAAATTGCCGCGCCATGATTCATGGGCATCCAAAATTTTCGGTCATCATGTCTATGGATTGCGATCCAGAGGAAAAAGCAATCTGCCGTTTTAGCGATCGATGCCATATCGACTGCCCAAAACCGCGGTTCATCGAACAGATCCCCATTGTGCCGGGCGAGGTCGGAACCGGACCGACAGGTTTATGTCACACGCTTCCACCTGCGCTCGAGAACCATCCCGCCGCAATCGTCTACGGTCATGGATTGTTCGCCCTGGGCAAAACGGACTTTCGGGAAGCGTTCGGCAACCTGATCGAGGCGGAGGCAATCTGCCGGGATGCCTTTTTCAATGCGGTCAATGCCCTTCGGCTATGAATTATGAAATGCATTACCCATCCGACAAAAAAAACTGTCGAAATTATGACGTTTAATTCTCAATCGCACTTGCCGGGATTGCAACGAGTTTCGTAACAGATTGTCTTCACATGCAATAACAAAAAGCAGTATGGACGGCACGGATATTGCTGCTTATATTCAGCATATAAATAAAAACCATTAAGCGAAGGGAGGCGCCTATGCTCCGACGCGGTGCCCAAACCATCCGGACGACACGATGCCTGTCGATCGTGGTTTGGATGGTCACCCTCCTTGCATCCAGCGCCGTCTGCGCCGACACACAGGTCACCAACTTCAGCGGCAATTCCGACTATTCGATCAACGACAGACTCCTCATCGACATCGAATGTTCGGAGCGCCAATTTGGCGATGCATTTTGCAGTTTTAAAACCGACATTCAGTATAGCAATTATCTGAATACTCCACTGTCGGCCCATGAAAGTTATCTCTTTTCCGACAGCGAAGGGGATCAACGCAAAGCCGATCTATTGGCGATTTTCAGGCTTGCCATAGAAGAGTTTAAATGTCTCTCGAATGTCAAACTCTATTGGGAGCTGACCGAGCAAAACCTTGAAGAGCTGGCGATCAAACTCCGCTTGAAAGGAGAGATCCCCATCAGCGATCCCGCAATGCACGACAGCACCATAGAAAAAAACCCAAAAGGCAGGCGGCACTCTGTACTCCCCTCATCCAGAAGTGCCAGCCGCCTAAGCAGTGCGCTAGCGTTGTTCGTGCCGTCTAAGCTTCAATGGAATATCGGGATGGACCCCAACGACATGACGGTTTTTGGTGAACTGAATCTGAACGCCTACATGACACTCAGCGGTGAGTTTGGAGATACCAACCAGGTGGGGGTCTACTTCCGGTACACGTTTTGAAACCACTTCCCTTCAGACCCAAAATCTTTAGTTATCTTTGATCAGGCGCTTGCCCAGCGACACGACCCGGTCCTGCACAAACCCGAGGTTTTGATAGAATTGGATGACGTCAAG
>JASFGJ010000193.1:0-7419 GCA_050123815.1 Desulfobacteraceae bacterium | reverse complement strand
GCCCAGCCAGCAGTGGCGCTCCGTTTTCAGACAACTGGCCGCCGCCGGGCTGATTTCGGTCAATTTGAGCGAAATCTCCGGATTTCGACTGACGAAACAAAGTTGGCCGGTGCTCAAGGGTGAGCGCCGGGTCCAGCTGCGCACAGACCCGGAACCGGTCAAAGCGAGAAAGAAAGAACGTGCAAAACAGTGAAGCGCCCCGACCCAGCTCCCCGAATCAGACCAACCGCTGTGGGAATCGATGCGTGAGTTGCGCATGTCCATTTCAAAAGAGTTGGGTATTCCACCATTTGTTGTTTTCCACGATCGCACCTTAAAGGAGATGGTGGCGCTGCGTCCCGCCAACCGTGCCGAGTTGCTCCTGATCAACGGTGTGGGAGAAAAAAAGGCGGATCAATTCGGGTCCCGATTTCTGGAGCTAATCAACGCTGACATCTAAGTTGGAAAGACTATGGCCGCTAAAAAAAAGTATTATGCAGTAGCTGTGGGAAAAATCCGTGGCATTTTCACCCAATGGTTCGGCCCATCCGGGGCCGAAAAACAGGTCCGCGGTTATCCCGGAGCCGTATACAAGGGGTTTTCCAATCTGCAGGAGGCCGAAGCGTTTCTTGAAAGGCATCCGGCGAAGCCAGCGAGACATGCCGCTGCCGCAAAACCCAAACGCACCGCCTCAAAAGCACGTTCAGCCCGAAATACCGGAAGCGCCCCACAACCGGACCCCAAAGGCCGAATCGTCATCTATACCGACGGGGGCTCCATCAACAATCCAGGACCGGGTGGCTACGGCGTGGTGATTATCAAAGGCTCAACCATACAAGAGCTTTCAAAAGGTTACCGACTGACAACCAACAATCGCATGGAGCTGCTGGCCTGTATTGCCGCTTTGAGCACTATCAAAAATCCCGCCGCCGTCGTCCTGCACAGCGATTCAAAATACGTCATCAACGGGATTACAAAGGGTTGGGCGGAAAAATGGCGGGCCAACGGTTGGATGCGAACCAAGACCGAACCGGCCCAGAATCCCGATTTATGGGATCGCCTGCTCCAATTATGCGCCAAACACGACGTCCAGTTTAAATGGGTCAAAGGCCATGCCGGAATTGCCGGCAACGAGCGCTGTGATGAATTGGCCACGCAAGCGGCAAAAGGCACCAAACTGGCCGTGGATCGAGAGTATGAAAAAAGCATTCAATAAATCGATGCCATTGATCCGTATAAAGTAGAGACCGGAACTTTGAAGCCATTTAATTTCAATAATTGCTTGACTTTATCAAAATAAAAGATATGATCAGCCCAATCTTCATGGGCTCGTTAACACCTGTCGGGCAGTCGAGCCGGTTTCTTTCCGAAGGAGCATCCATCCTAGTGGCACCCTGAAGTTTGGGACTAAGAGAATTTTTTGAAAGGAGAAAAGTCACTATGGCGAACGGAACCGTAAAGTGGTTCAACGAAAAAAAAGGCTATGGCTTCATTGAGCAAGAAGACGGACCGGATGTATTCGTACATTTTTCGGGTATCAACGGGCCTGGATTTAAAAGTCTTTTTGAAGGCGACCGTGTGACCTTTACCGTCGAGGACGGCCCCAAAGGCCCATCTGCGGTAGATGTCACCGTAGTCTAACTGAATTTCTCAAAAAAGTCTAAGAGTGTCTCGCATATCGGCGAGGCGCTCTTTTTTTTTGATATAGGCTTTAAGACATTTGCTTATCATATGGTATAAGGAAATGAGACCATTCAGGAGGATCCGCGATGATAGACATGCTCAAACGAATTTTTACCAAAACGGCAGGCGATGCCGCTCCACGGCAATCCCATTCGCCCCAAGACATCCGAGTGGCGGTTTGCGCACTGTGCGTTGAGATTGCGCGCATTGACGAGACCTTCAGCCGGCAGGAACTGGAAACGCTGATCGACATTTTGACGGACAAGTATGATCTGTCGCCGCAGCACGCACATGCCCTGATTGCAGAGGCTGACAAGGAACTGCATGAGAGTGTGGATCTTTGGCAATTTGCAAGCGCTATCAATGAAAATTTCAGCATCGACGAAAAAGTCGAGATCATGGAGATCCTGTGGCGCATCGTCTACGTCGATGGAAAAATGGAGCCCAACGAGCACTATATGATGAACAAGCTTTCCAATCTGCTGCGTTTGTCACACAAGCAGATGATCGATGCCAAACTTAAAGTGTTACGAGAGTAATCGATATGCCGGATGAAACCTTGACCACGATGCAAAAGGCGTTTGCTTTCAACATGGATCAAAACAAGTACGGCACCATTGCGGAGATCGGCGCCGGACAGGAAGTATCGCGCTGTTTCTTCAGAGCGGGCGGAGCGGCCGGCACTGTGGCCAAGACCATCTCCGCTTACGACATGACGGTCAGCGATGCCATTTATGGCGAAGAAGAAGACAAACGGTATGTGACCGAGAGCCGTGTCAAAAAAATGCTGGAAAAGGAATTTGGCTTGCTTGTCAAACGCCTGGGGCATCAGCGGCCCAAAACAACCACTTTTTTTGCCTTTGCCAATACCGTCACCGCCAGAAGTTACAGTCAACGCGGTGAATGCCACGGCTGGTTGGGAATCAAGCTCCAGCTGTCGCCCGGTGCCGAACCAAGCGAGATCCTGCTGCATCTGCGGATGCTGGATGAGAGCCATACCCTGCAGCAGGAAGCCGTGGGCATTTTGGGGGTGAACCTGATCTATGGTTCATTTAAATACTACTCGCAACTGGACAGGCTGATTCAATCGCTGGGTGACAATTTGGAATGGGGCCGCCTCGAGATCGATCTGATCCGTTTTTCCGGCCCACAGTTCGAACACGTCGACAACCGCTTCATGGCACTGAAGCTGGTGGAAATGGAGTTGGCCAATGCTGTCGTGTTCAGCGCCGACAGAAAGACCCTGATTCATCCATCCGATCTTTTTTACAATAAAAATGTTCTGGTCATGCGGGGCATGTTCAAACCGGTAACCAATGTCAGCGTGGACATGATAACCAGCGGCATGGAGATTTTTTCGCGCATCCCGGATGTCGACGCCGATGCCGCCATTACCGTTCCGGAAATATCCATCGCGGAAATGCGCCTGCAAAAGGCTATCGACATGCCGGATATCCTCGATCGTGTGCACTGCCTGAATCTGTTGAACTACCCGGTCATCGTCTCCAATTACTTGCGCTTTTTCAGACTGCGGGACTACCTCGGACGCTATACCCGCAAAAAAGTCGCCTTTGTACTCGGTATTCCGAATTTGATCACGCTGTTTGACGATGCCTATTACGAAGGCCTGGACGGCGGCATCATGGGCGCGTTCGCTTCGTTGTTCGACCGGGAGACGCTTTTATTTGTTTATCCAATGCGAGATGCCGACAACCCCAACCAGGTCATTACATCAGAGACCTTTCCGGTACCGGAGAAGCTCAAGTACTTCTATCGCCACCTGCAGGCCAACAGCATGATCCTGCCGGTAGAAAAATACATCGACGCCAACTTGCATATCTGGCCCGGAGATGTGCTCGAGCGAATGAAAAAAGGCCCCGGCGCGTGGGAAAAAGACGTACCGGAAGTCGTCGCACGCGAAATCGTCACGCGGTGCTTGTTCGAGTACTGCAGCGCCACCTAAGGGTTCGCAGTATACGAGTACGGCTTCACCCTGGATGCCTTGTCGTAGCGAAGCGGAGATCCCGCCGCCGGGAGCGCTGAACGCCTCAGGCTTTTGCAGCATCAGGGTTGCCCCTCATGCTGCATAAAAAAGATGGCAAGCGGTTCAAGTCATTCAGGTGAGCAGTTGCAGCCAGAAGATATAACTCAGGGCCGACCCAACGGTCCCCACCGATATGGCAGCCACGGCCAGATCCTTGTCGCCCTGCATCTCTGTGGCAAAAACATAGGTCATTGTCGCCGGTGGTGCCGCCAGCAGGATCAATGCCGGAAGAATGTCAGCGGCTGAATAGTTAAAATAAAAAAACACGGCACAGCCCAGTGCCGGCATGACCAGAATTTTTATAAAGCTGGTGACAAGCGCCCCGGCCAGTTGGCTTCGAACCAGGGAAAAAGAGAGCGAGGCGCCGATCAGAAGCAGTGCCATGGGCAGGGCCAGGCCGCCGAGAATCTTCAAAGCACGGTTTAAGATCTCCGGCAAGGGCAGCCCAATGGCCGCATAGACGATGGCCAGCAGCGCTGATAGAATCACCGGATTGATGAGGACACGCCCCACAAACCGCTTGAAATATCCTCCCTGTGAATCGTCATCAGCATCTATTTGCAGTACCACGACCGACAAAAGATTCTGGAGTATCATGATGAACCCGGCCAATATACTTCCACGCACGAGCCCTGAATCACCAAGATAGTAAAATATAACGGCAAAGCCGACATACCCGAGATTTCCATGAAAGGAGCACTGTGAAAACGTGCCTCTCCGGGATGGTTTCACGCGAGCCAGGCATGCCGCTGCAAATACCGCCGCGCAGACCGTTAAAACACATGCCAATGTTATCAGTAAAATACCCGGATTCAGCTCCTGCTGTAGTGAGGCACCGGCAATGGCCCGAAAAATCATCGCAGGAATGGCAAAATAATAAACCAGGCGATTGGCCGGTTCTAAAAACGTGTCAGGGATAAAGCCCCAACGTCGAACAAGCGCCCCCAGGGCGATGATAGCAAAAATAGGAATAATGGTGGCAATGGTCGGCATCGGCCTTACATACACCACCTGGGATCTTTGCACAAACGGATTTGGCAGGGTTCGGTGGTCGACGCAGCGATTTTGAAACCACTTCTAATGAGCGAGTTCATCTTGTCGTTTCACAAGATGATTGATTTGAACTTGCTGGGGCAGCGTCAAATTTTCAAATTCGACACCGACGCGTTTGATGGTCAAGGAAGAGAGTGATTGGTCTGATACATTTTCAATTTTTGAAACAAGGCGACAGGCCAGATCTTTAATAAAAAACCCCTTGCCCCCGGCAAAAAGGTCCATGCGCAGCGTTGCCTGCGCGGAAAGCCGTTTTGAGGTTTCATTCAGATCGACAAATGTAAAGGCCAGACCGCTGGTACTGATCTCTACCATCTGCCCCAGGGTCTGAGGCTCTGTATTGATGACAACATAGACACTGTCGGAAACCGAGAAACGAGCTTCTTTACGACGATTTTCCGCGGCGTTTTCCTGCATTGGATCTGGCTCCTGCTGGTTACACAATCATGGGCATAATGCCGGTATATTCGATATGGACACTAACCATTGCAACATCGTCTCAACGGCCCATCCGGCCGGCTTGGATCTGCACGTCCCTTGCTGCATTGCCCGGCATTTGTCATCTGCTGATCGACGGCCGGATTCGCATCAAAGTACTACCATAATGCTTCAGGATGGGCATCCGGTCAATTTATTTCTGAGCAAGCACTGTGCCAAAATTGCAGATGCCTGTTATTCGAGGCTTTTCGCCATCTTCAGCCAAACAGTTGCCACGATTGGTTACGACCATTTGTATAAATAGTACCTTTTTTGCGCACAAAATCCGAAAATGAATGCCGTTCAGAAACAAACAAACGCACAGCAGCGCCGCTCTTCACTGGACGGCTCATCTTTCTATAGGATTTTGTCCATTGCTACTTGTGTTGGTTGAGCCGGTGAACCAACGTACCGCACAGGATAGCCAGGCTTTCCATATCCAGGTAATTTTGCACCCGCTGCTCAAACAGCAAAGTACACTGAGCCGGAAAGCCCTCCTCTGCATCATTAAAAAGTAAATAGACCGGAATTTTCGGCAATGCTAAAAATTGATACTTGAGCTGGTAGGCCAGTTCCCGCTCGTACGGCTTACCGCCAATGGTCCGGCACGCTTCTTCCAGAGCGTTTGGGCGGCCGCTGAAGTTCCGGGCGATTCTGCCTTGCACGGTACTGTCAAAATAGCTGATCAAAGGGGCGGCATCCTTGAAGTCTTTAAACGTCCGCAGATCCCGAGACAGTAGCGGCGCGGACGGGGACAGCAGCAAATACTTGCACAGCACGACAGCGACGGACAAATCCGCCCGCTGTCCGGAACTGTCGCTAACCTCTTTCCTGCTGACACGATACCTCCTGTCGAACAATGGAATCAGGGCCGTATCGCCTTCCATATCAAAACCCAGCGTCTGCCGGCAGGCGTTAAGGTCCAATCGGGCAACCTGTTTCAGATAGTCTTTATAGGTTTTTTTAAAAATCGGTGCTCTCACCATGCTCACCTCCGAGGACAATGGCGCTTTGTTTCTCGCTTATATCATTGTTTTCTCTGCACTGCCATCCCTCATGCAGGGAAGGAGGGACGATTTTACCTGTTTCAACGATCCTTTGCGCAGGTGATCCACTAGTTGATATTCAAGGATGGATAGTGATATGAATACTATCGATTAAAATGACAAACAAACCCACGCGGGAAAATACCCAATGAGTGAATTCTGGAACTGGTGGCAACACTTGCCGGAACGAATCGACCCGGTGATTTTCGAAATCGGCAACTTCAAGTTGCAATATTACGGAATGATGTACCTGGTCGCCTTTGGCCTTACCTATCTGCTGGCGCTTTATCGTATCAAGAAAGAAGATCGGTGGCATCTGCCCATCGAGCATCTGCAAGGCTTAATAACGGCCATGATCATCGGCCTGATCATCGGAGCCCGCCTGGGCTATGTTGTTTTCTATAATTTCAGCTACTACCTGGTACACCCCCTGGAGATTATTCTGCCGGTAAGCTTCAAAGGCGGCATGCATTTTACCGGTATTTCGGGCATGTCGTATCACGGAGGATTGATTTGCACCATTATCGGCGCCTGGTGGTATATCCGCAAACACCGACTCGATTTCTGGCAGATGGCGGATCTCATCCTCCCCTGTATCCCTATGGGCTACACCTTCGGCCGGCTCGGCAACTTTATCAATGGTGAGCTGTGGGGCCGCACCACGGAAGCTCTCTGGGGCATGTATTTCCCAACCGGAGGGCCAGTCTTGCGTCATCCCTCTCAGCTCTATGAGGCCTTTGGCGAGGGTATCGTGCTCTTTGTCGTCCTATGGATCATTCGCAACCGCATCTCATTCCCAGGAGCCATGCTGCCGATCTACCTCATGGGCTATGGCATTGTCCGTTTTTTCATTGAATACCTGCGACAGCCGGATGAACATTTGGGTTTTGTACTGCTCAGTTTCTCCATGGGTCAACTACTCTGCGCCGCCATGGTTCTGACCGGAATCATCCTGCTGATCATGCGCCGTCGTTCAAAAGCTCTACTATAAACTTAACACTGTTGGCCGTTTGCTATATAGTGTCCATCCATAAATAACGTTCTCCTCTCCCCCTTTAGGGGGAGAGGCTGGGTGAGGGGGTGTGATGTCAAAGCCTTACACCCTCACCCTGACCCTCTCCCTCAAGGGAGAGGGAA